>DATAMS010000488.1:0-6249 GCA_036260495.1 Thermoanaerobaculia bacterium | reverse complement strand
GCCCGAGCGGCTGGCCTTTGCGATCACCGGAATGATCAGCGATCCCGAGCGGACGATCCGCATGGGAAGCGCTGCGCGAGCCCTGGCAACCCCCGACGCGACAAAAAAGATCGTTGATTTACTCGAAAAAATAGAGCGAAGCGAATAAAATTGGTTATTACCGAGCCACTATCCAGCATGAATTTAGACAAGATTAAGAATATTCATTTCGTCGGCATCGGCGGCATCGGAATGAGTGGCATCGCCGAGATCCTCCATGGACGCGGCATGACCGTCTCTGGATGCGATCTGAAGCGCTCGTCCTCGACGGCGCTTCTGGCTGGCCGCGGAGTCGATATTCACATCGGCCACGATCCAGCTCACCTGGCCGGCGTGGACGCAATCGTCGTCACTGCCGCGGTCCGCGGTGCGAACGTCGAGGTCGATGCCGCGCGCGAAGACGGCGTCGAAGTCATCCGCCGCAAAGATCTCCTGGCCGCCATCGTCAACGAGAAGCGCGCGGTCGGCGTCTCCGGCACGCATGGCAAAACGACGACGTCGGCGATGATCGCAACGGTCCTCGAGAACGCCGGCCTTGATCCCACGATCATCATCGGCGGAATGCTTCGAAACTTCGACTCGAACGCCAAGAGCGGCAAGGGCGAGGTGCTCGTGGTCGAAGCCGATGAGTACGACCGCACCTTTCACGAGCTTCGGCCCGAGATCGCAGTGATCACGAACATCGAAGCGGATCACCTCGAGTACTACGGCAGCTTCGAGAACATCGTCGAAGCGTTTCGCATCTTCACCGAGAACGTGCGGGCCGGCGGAGCGATCATCGGCTGTGTCGATGATCCGGCCGTGGCATCGCTGCTCGATCGGCGCGGGCGATCAAAAGATACGAAAGTCATTCGTTATGGACTCGGACCCGGCGCCGATCTGACGGCGCGCAACCTCACTTTCGACGAGCGCGGCTCTTCGTTCGAAGTCGAAGGGATGGGATTCTTCAAGCTTTTCGTGCCGGGCGAGCATAACGTTCGCAACGCGCTGGCGACGATCGCCGTGGCGCGCGCGCTCGGCGTCGGTCACGACGCCATCGCCGCCGGACTCGCCAAGTTCCTCGGCGTCGATCGTCGCTTCCAGATTCTCGGCGATTACAACGGCGCCATCGTCGTCGACGATTACGCGCATCATCCGACGGAGATCCGGGCCACGCTGAGCGCCGCGCGCAGCGGCTATCCGCGCCGTCGCGTCGTGGCGCTGTTCCAGCCGCATCTCTACTCGCGGACCCGCGACTTCGCAAGCGAGTTCGGTTCCTCGCTGAGCGGCGCGGACGTCGCGCTCGTCGCGCCAATCTACGCCGCGCGCGAACAGCCGATCGACGGAGTCTCCTCGCGAATGATCGCCGAATCGACGGAAGGGGTCGAGTTCATCGATCGAAGCCACACCGAGATCATTAACGAGCTTCGCCGGCGATTGCAGCCGAACGATCTGTTCATCGCCATGGGCGCGGGCGACGTTCATGAGATTGCCGAGGCGCTGGTGCGCGGCGACGATGGAGGAGCGATCTGATGTCGGCCGGTTACGACAGCACCTCGCCTCGCTTCTTCCGCCCGGCGGACGTGGCGCGCATTCGCCGTAATCAGCGACGGATTCAGGTGCAGCGTCTCGTCGCCATCGTGGGCAAAGTGGGCATCGTGGTCGCTCTCGCCGCCGGCTCGGTGCTCGTTTTTCAGCACACACGCGGCGACAACCGTTTCGCGGTCAAGTCGATCGAAGTGACCGGCGTCGTGCATACGCCGCGTGCCGAGATCGATGCCGTGACGCACACGTACATCGGCGAGAACCTTTTCAAGATCGACATCGGCCGTCTGCGACACGATCTTCGCGGCTTGGGGTGGATCAAGCGCATTGAGGCGGAGAAGAAACTTCCCGACACACTGCGCATTCGTATCGTCGAGCGCACGCCGGCCGCACTCGTTGCCGGGAACGGACGCATCTCCTACGTCGACGAAGACGGGATGGCGTTCGCGGAGCTGGCTCCTTCCGTCGGCGATGGCGACCTGCCGCTCATCACCAACGCGTCGGGCTCCGAACTGCAGCGTAGCGTCGCGCTGCTGCAGAATCTTCGCGCACGCGATCCGCAAATTTACTCGCGAATCTCGGAAGTCCGGCCAATCGCGCCGAATTCGTTCGCGCTCTTCGACCGCGAGCTCGGCGCATTCGTCTACGCGGAAGACAGCGACCTTTCCGCGAAATGGCGGGACCTCTATGCCGTCGCGCGCGCCGAGCACTTCGGTCTTCACGACATCGAATACGCCGATCTTCGTTTTACGGGACGCATCGTCGTGAAGCCGGTTCATCCCGCCGCACTGCAGCCGGCGGCACCAAAGCCAACGAATTTCACACCGATCACGAATTAGCCAGTCAGGAGACAACGAATGCCGAAGACCGAAGAGAAATACATCGTCGCGCTCGATATCGGGACTTCCAAGGTCTGTGTGCTGGTCGGCGAAGTGACCGACCGCGGCCAGATCGAGATCATCGGCAAGGGCACGTCGCCGATGAAGGGAACGCGCCGTGGCAACATCATCAATCTCGATCAGGCCATCGAGGCGATCAAGAAAGCGGTCGATGAGGCCGAGGTGATGGCGGGGCTGCAGATCGAATCGGTGTACGTCGGCGTCGCCGGCGATCACATCCGATCCGTCAACTCGCGTGGCGTCATCTCGGTCACCGGCAAGCATCGCGAGATCTCGCGCGAGGACATCGACCGCGTCATCGAGGCGTCGAAGTCGATCAACATTCCGGCCGAGCTGGAGCTGCTGCACGTGATCCCGCGCGAGTTCGTCGTCGATGGACAGGACGGCATTCACGATCCCCTCGGCATGACGGCCGGCCGGCTGGAGGCGAACGTCCACATTGTCACGGGCGCGCGCACGCACAACCAGAACGTGCTGACCGGCGTGAACAAAGCAGGCATCGCCGTGCAGGAGTTGGTGCTCGAGCAACTCGCGGCCGCCGAGGCGGTGCTGACGCAGGACGAGCGCGAGATGGGCGTGCTGCTGATGGACATCGGCGCGGGGACGACCGACTACGCCGTCTTCCTCGAAGGCAACGTCGTCCACACCAACGTGCTGCCGGTGGGCGCGGGTCATTTCACGAGCGACATTTCCGTCGTGCTGCGGACGCCGATGGAAGATGCGGAGCGGATCAAGAAGCGCTACGGATGCGCGCTGGCGTCGCTGGTGACCGAGGATGACCCGATCGAAGTGCCGACGGTCGGGGGCCGCGCGCCGAAGATCCTTTCGAAGCACGAGCTGACGAACATCCTCGAGCCGCGTGCGGCCGAGATCGCGAAACTCGTTTATCGCGATATCGAGAAAGTGGGATTGGACAAAGAGATCCGCAGCGGTGTCGTCGTGGTCGGCGGCGGCGCGGAGATGGACGGGATGGTGGAAATGGTCGAGCAGGTGTTCGATCAGCAGGCGCGAAAGGGCGTGCCGCGCGGATTGAGCGGACTCTCCGACACGGTCGCCGGACCGGAATGGGCGGCCGCCGCGGGCCTCCTGCTTTGGGGATTTCGCGATCGCGCCAAAGTGCGGAAACGCCCGCGGCGTGGCTTCGCCCGCATCGCCGACGGCTTCAAGTCGCTCTTCACGCAAACGTAGGAATGCAAATATTGTTTGAATGCGTAACGAAAAATGATTACTCTTCCTGGAGACGGTAAATGATCACATTTGACGAAAAACCTGGTGACGGCCGGTTGGCGGTGATGCTCGACGAAGGGCAGCAGCTTGGAGCCAAGATCAAAGTCATCGGCGTGGGTGGTGGTGGTGGGAATGCGGTCAACCGGATGATTCAGGCCGGGATCAAAGGCATCGAGTTCATGGTCGCGAACACCGATGTCCAGGCGATGCGAACGTCGCTGGCGCCTGTGAAGCTGCAAATCGGCGGCAAGCTGACCAAGGGCCTCGGCGCCGGCGCGAACCCGGAGATCGGCAAACAGGCCGCGCTCGAAGATACGGACCGCATTCTCGAAGCGCTCTCCGGCGCCGACATGATCTTCATCACGACGGGGATGGGAGGCGGCACCGGCACCGGCGCGGCGCCGATCATCGCGTCGCTGGCCGCGGAGCTGGGTGCGCTGACGGTGGCAGTGGTCACGAAGCCGTTCGGATTCGAAGGCAAGCGCCGTCGCATTCAGGCGGAGCAAGGCATTCGCGCGTTGCGCGAGACAGTCGACACACTCATCACGATTCCGAATGAGCGCTTGCTCAACTTTGTCGAGCGCGCGACCTCGCTCAACGAGGCGTTCAACATCGCCGACGACATCCTCCGGCAAGCGGTTCAGGGGATCTCGGATCTCATCACGGTTCCGGGCGAGATCAACCTCGACTTCGCCGATGTGAAAACGATCATGCACGGCATGGGCATGGCGCTGATGGGCACGGGCGTGAGCTCGGGCGAGCATCGCGCGGTCGAAGCAGCGCAGCGCGCGATTTCGTCGCCGTTGCTCGAAGAGGCATCGATCGAAGGAGCGAAGGGCGTTCTGATCAACATCACCGGCGGCCCCGACATGACGCTCTTCGAAGTTCACGAAGCAGCGTCGATCATTCAGGAAGCGGCCGACGAAGAAGCGAACATCATCTTCGGCACGGTCATCGACCCGAGGATGAAAGACGAAGTCAAAGTCACGGTCATCGCGACGGGGTTTGATTCCGCGACAAAAGGTTTCCTCAACACGCGCGGCGAGCAGCTCTCGTCGGGTCATTCGTCGCGGCCTGCGGCAACATCCACGCAGGTGCCGTTCCGGCCGTTCGCGCCGAAAGAGATCGCGGCGCAGCACGAGGTAACGCAGGAAGCGGTTCAGGCGGCGCCGCAGTTGGGTGCGGAGGGGGAGATTTACGATCCTCCCTTTTTTCGCAAAGGATTCAGCCGTTCCGACGGCTCCGGCGGCTTCGGGCCGATGGCGTCGAGTGATTTCGGCAATGACCTCGATATTCCGACGGTGATCCGCAACTTGAGCGACTAGCGTTTCCCAACGCGGCGCGTCCCTCCTGCGCGCCGCACGCGATCCAGGGGAGAGGGACCCGGGATCATCTGCTCTGAACGGGGCGCGGTCTTCCGCCGCGCCCCGTACTTTTGTCTGGTGAGCATCCCGAACGAGAGACCTCGTGCAAAGAAAAACCGCGCGGCGCGTGGAGGATCTCCACTCGCCGCGCGGCTTAGGTCAAACGATCAGATTCGAGATCTAGTGGACGACGCAAACCAAGTCGGGATCACCACCCGTGCGGTAGAACGCGCCGGCCGTCAAGCCGCCAGCAACCGCCGCGGCGTTGTTGGCGAAGGCTGGCAAACCGACGACGTGCAGTTTGCTGGTAGGCGACGTTGTCCCTATGCCTACGTTGCCGCCGGACTGAATCCTGACAATGCTGGCCGCATTTGTGCCGATGTCGAAGTTTGTTGTATCCCCACTATAGACACCAGTGCCCATGATGAACTTATCAGTTCCGTTTTCACGGAAGTTGATGGCGCTCTGGTTATTGGCTGTCGTGTGGTTTAGAAGCATGCCAGCAGTGGTTCCTTTGATCTCCAGGAATGCTGTTGACGATGAACTAACGTCCAGGTTGAACGATGGCGACGCTGTACCGACGCCAACAAAGCCGCTCGCTGCGATGTCGATCGAGCTGGTCGGTGCGCCGGGACGGATGCGGAAGGGAAGGCGCGAGCCGCCGGTCACGTCGCGTACGAAGAAGTTCGCTTCGTTGCCGGCGACGTCCCAGGTCTGCGCGGTGAAACCACCGCTGTTGTTCTGCTCGAGACGCAGTGCAGGAGTGTTGCTCGTGGCAACGTGAAGGTCGAGGACGGGCGTGGCCGTGTGAAAACCGACGCGGCCACTGCTGTCAACGAAGATCGAGTTCGTCGGCGCGGACCCGGTGACCGTGACGGGAACCGTCGCCGCGGTGATGTCCTCGATGGAGAACTTGTTCGCGCCGCCGCTGGCCGAGTCGTTGGCCGTCAACTGCCAATCATGGTTTGCGAAACCAGTCGACGTGCTGGTGTCGTCGAACTTGATGCGCGTGTTGTTTTCCTTCAAGCGGATCGTGTCGAAGCCGAACGACTCGTTGTTCACGCAGTCGAGGCCGACACAGAGGCTCCCCTGAATGATCACGTCATCAGCCTGCACGATGTCGAGCGCGGTGGGGTTATGCGGCGCGGTGATCGATGACGCGCTCGATGTACCGCTCGTCGTGCTCATGGCAGCCG
>DATAMS010000478.1:0-2169 GCA_036260495.1 Thermoanaerobaculia bacterium | reverse complement strand
ACCAGATATGCATCCCGAATCGACGCAGCCACCTCTTTGAATGCACGCAGCAGCACCGATTGGCCCTTCTCCGGTGACAACCGCCCCACCGTCAGATAAACAAACGCCTCATCGGGGATTCCGGCCTCTTGCCGAATGCGGTGAGGCCCTTCGGAATCGCACGCAAGCGTCTGCTGATCGATGGAGTTGTAGATCACGCGCACGTCTGCCGGCAACAGACCGAGATTGCGTACCGCGGATCGCTTGACGCTTTCGGAGATGGCGATGAATCGCGGACGTGTCGCGCGCGCCGTCCATCGGTCGAGCCGCTTGAGCACAGCCATCTTGTAGACCGGCCACCCGGCGGTGCGAATGGTCTCCGCGTCGTACGTGGGCATGTGCAGTGTAGTAATGATGGGAATCGAGGGACCGAGGAGCGTCGAGAAACGTACGCTCAGATCCGCGTCGAGTAGCCGGCTTTGAATGAAATCAGGTCTGCGCGCGCGCAGAAGAGGAACGAGCTTCCTCGGCGCAAACAGCCATGGCCATTTGCGCGGAAGATTGAGGCAGATGGTCTCGATCCCGGACTTGCGAAATTCGGCGGCCAGATCGTCGGGCGCATGGAGGTAGCAAACGATGTGCAACAGCTCATCGCTGGCCGTGTTGCGGACGATATTCAAGAGCTGGCTCTCGGCCCCTGCGCGCGTGAGCGAGGTGATGACGTGCAGGATCGTGATCATTGAAAAGCAGTCCGATGGCAGGGTCGCGGCGGCAACGATCCTATGACACATCCTCTAAAGTCTTATCCGCAGATGACGCAGATGACGCAGATGGCACGCAGATGGAAAAACTGTTATCTGCGTACCATCTGCGTCATCTGCGGATCGTTCCCGGTGGTGGCGCAAGGAGAATCCCAATGCAGAAACGCAAACTCGGCAAATCAAACCTCGAAGTTTCCGCACTCGGCCTCGGCTGCATGGGATTGAGCTTCGGCTTCGGACCTGCGACGGACAGGAATGACGCGATCGCGCTCATCCGCGCGGCCGTCGAGCGCGGCGTGACGTTCTTCGATACGGCCCAGGTTTACGGACCGTACGTGAATGAAGAAGTGGTCGGCGAAGCGCTCGAGCCGTTTCGCGAGCAGGTCGTGATCGCCACGAAATTCGGATTCGCATTCGATGCCGAAGGAAAGCAGACGGGGCTCAGCAGCAAGCCGGAGTACATCAAACACATGACCGAGGGATCGCTGAAGCGGCTGCGTATCGAGGCGATCGATCTCTACTACCAGCACCGCGTCGATCCCAATGTGCCGATCGAGGATGTCGCAGGCGCGGTCAAAGAGCTGATCGCCGAAGGAAAGGTCAAGCACTTCGGGCTTTCCGAGGCGGGCGTGCGGACGATCCGGCGCGCGCATGCGGTCCAGCCGGTGACCGCGCTGCAGAGCGAGTACTCGCTGTTCTGGCGCGAGCCGGAAGAAGAGATCCTGCCCACGCTCGAGGAGCTGGGCATCGGCTTCGTTCCATTCAGTCCTCTGGGTAAGGGTTTCCTGACCGGCAAGATCGATGAGACGACGACATTCGACAAGAGCGACTTCCGCAACACCGTTCCCCGATTCAATGCCGAGAACCGGAAAGCGAATCAGGCACTGGTCGATCTGGTGAGCGCAATCGCGGCGAAGAAGAAGGTGACGCCGGCGCAGATCGCGCTGGCCTGGCTGCTCACGCAGAAACCGTGGATCGTTCCCATTCCCGGCACCACCAAACTCCACCGCCTCGAAGAAAACCTCGGTGGCGCGAACTTCGAGCTCACGCCGGACGATCTTCGCGAGATCGAAAGCGCCGCCGCGAAGATCAAGGTGCAAGGCGCGCGGTACTCCGAGGGCGCGCAGAAGATGATCGATCGCTGAACGTGTGTTGCTGACGCCGCTGACGGGGCTGCTGATCGCCTCCGCGCAGCGTGGCGTTCAAACGGCGACTTGAGCTACAGTCCCGGAAATGGCGTGGTTTCGTAAAGAGAAGAAGCCGAAGGAAGCGGTCGAGAAAGTCGCGATTCCGGAGGGACTCTGGGTCAAGTGCGACGACTGCAAAGAGATCGTCTACCGGAAGGAAGTGGAGCAGAACTTCAACGTCTGCCCGAAGTGCAATTACCACTTCCGCCTCAGCGCCCGCGAGCGCTTCGAGATCCTCTTCG
>DATAMS010000473.1:0-7249 GCA_036260495.1 Thermoanaerobaculia bacterium | reverse complement strand
TGACTTTCGGACTGGTCATGCGTGCGTGAGTCTCCATCATGCCCGTGACAGGTTTGAGCGGCAACAAACTTCCCCACAAATGCTTTGCGCACGATCGGCCTAAGCCGAAGGAGAAGGTACAGCGAACGCTGACTCGCATGCGCGGGTGCGGTGGTAGCATGTGCCCACCGCGCCGCGCGAGAGCACCGGCTCACCCCAACAGCGCGATTCCCCCACGCAACCGAAGGCCCTCTGCGGAACCAGCGCAACCTACACGTGGCATAGCAGTCCGGCCGGCGTCTTCGAGCTTCCACCGAACCCGCCCATCACTTGCCTCGAGAAAGGAAATCCAATGAGGTTCCCATCACAGCTCCGGCCGCTCGTCGTTTGCTCTTGCCTCATCAGTCTCATCGCGTGCGGCAAGGTTGCGTCTCGCGAAATCGCGGCGCCACCGGCCGCTGGCGCGTCACCAGTTGCCAGCACAAGTTCAATCAAATCGCCGGCCGCGAAAGCGCCGTTGGAAGATCTGAGCCCGATGGGACTTCCGCTCTATCCAACCGTTTTCGAAAGCGCCTGGACTGGAAACCTCGGCACCGAAAAGGAAGCGGCGCACATCGGTCAGATGAGCAGCCACGATTCGTTTGACAAGGTCTATGCGTGGTACCACGAGCACATGCCTGCGGGAACGGAGCCGGCTGCTGCCGCCGCGTCGAATCACACCACTGAGGAAGGAGACCGCATGGCCGTCTTTCAAACCGGCGAGACCTCTGACGCGACGATGTCGCGGATCATGGTGCTTCGCGGCAAGGCCGACGATTACACGATCATCAATCTCGCCACGCACGTAACCCGGTAATCAGCAACGAAAGCAGTCCAAAGGAAAACAGATGAAACCAGCCGCGATCGCCGCAGCAACGTTGTTTCTCGTCAGCTCAATCGTCTCCGCGAGTGATCTCACGATCACTTCGAAGACCAGTGGCCGGGTCGCGGGCAACAGCACCACCTACATGACCGCCACCGTCATGCGCAGCAACGACCAACTCAGGCAGTTCGACATCGTGACGGACTTCAAGAACGGCGTTACCTACCACATCAGCCATAAGGACAAGACCATCGTCTTCACCAGGATTGCGGATGCCGCCAGCCTCGTCGAGGCAATGAACGCGAACCAGCCGAAGGGAAAAGGTATGGCGGAATTCAACGCCGGCATGAACGACCTGTACGGCGATCCGTCGATCTTCAAGGTGGAGAATGCCGGCACGGACACCGTCATCGGACGCACTTGCAACAAAACGCGGATCACCAGCGGGAAACTCGTATGGGAGTACTGCGTCGATCCCACGCTCCGCTCGCCCATCGACCCTGCGTCGATGCTGAAGATGACCAATGCCAGCTACGCGGGATTGGCCACGCATCCGAAGATGGCGAAGGTGATGAGCAATCTCATGGAGGCCACGGCGAAGCTCAATGGCGTCCCTCTGAGAACGCGCATGTCTGGCTATGCCGGTGACGTCCTTACCGAGGTGACTTCGATCAGCCAGAGCCCGATCCCCGCATCTGCATTCACGCTTCCCGCTGGCTATGCGATGAAGGATCAAATCGCCGAGACGAAGAAGCAACTGGCAGCGCACCATCACTGATCCGCCCGGGATCATCGATTCGTAACCGTTCCTTATCAGGCCGGCAGCGGCGAAAAGTCAGGACTCGGCGCGATTCATGTACGATCGACGCCCTTATGGCACCTGACAGAAACGACAAGATCCCGACGTCGTCGATCGTGATGAAAGCGATCGACGCGAAGACCTTCACCGAGTTGGAGGCGTTCGTCAAAGATCTCGAAGCGCGCCCGACCGACCGCCTCCTGCGCGATCTCCCCGATCTGGTATCGCTGTCGGAATCGAAGGCGTCGATCATCGCGTACGTGCTCGCTACCAAGTTCCGGCATGCGGATGACGATGGCCGCCACACGATTCGTGAAAGCGTCGCGGGAACGCTGAAGAGTCTTCCGCCGGGTGAAGAGCGTGAGCGCGTTTCGCACGTGCTCGATCGCCTTCAGGGTCTCCAAAACGCGCCGCGGGTTAGCGACTTCGAATGATTCGAAGCAGCAGTCGCCGCCGATAACCTTTTCGCCTTTCCGAACGTTCAAGCACGCATGATGCTGAACGTGATCGCCGCTCTCGTTCTCACGTTTAACGCGATCGATCTTCACGATCCGGCGGTCCGCGGCGTGCTCACCGAATTGCTGCGCAATGCTCGTTATGGTTGCGTGAACACGGAAGAAGCAGCGTTCCTGATCCGCGACGCGCACGGAAAAACGTTCTTTCTTCGCTGGCGCGCGAACGGAGAGCTGAACAGCGCTACCTGGCAAGGCGCGCTCCCGGCCGGAACCGTGGCCATCGTTCACACGCATCCGAACTGGCTGCCGCTGCCATCGCACATCGATGCACGAGTGGCGCGCGAGACGTCGTTGCCCGTTTACGTCGTGACGCTCACGCGCATCTCGCGAACCGATGGCGGTACGCCGTCGCTGATCGCGAGCGGCGATTGGAGCGGACGCTAACGGGCATTTCTCCCACTCATCCCAGCTCTCCCATCGAGCGCCTTCTCCCCCACGCTTTTCAGTGGGGGAGAAGGTGCCGAAGGCGGATGAGGGGGCGTTGGCTGTCGCGTCAACGTTGCACAAACGCTGGGCTTTTCAGTTGGTCACGCTCGCAACGAACGTGTGTCCCATCTTGCAACGCCCCCTCATCCGGCTTCGCCACCTTCTCCCCCCGCAAAAAGCGCGAGGGGAGAAGGCGCTCGATTCATGGGAGTCGCTGATCGTGTGAGAAATGCGCGCTAACTTCGTTTCCGGTCGCCGCGGTCGCCTTGTCCGTGTTTCGCGACCGTTGCCGCCTTCGTGCGGCGATCCTGAGTCAGCGAACGGCCGACGTCGTCTGATTCATTGATCCGTCCTTGCGCATCGCGGCGGATGTATCGCTTATCGCCCTGGTGCGGCTCGATCAGCTCACGTTTTCTCGCAGGCATGTACGTTTCCTCCTGCCTGCGAAAGAGCAAAGGTAATGCCTCGAATTGTCGATGAACATCACGCGATCTACTTCGCCGTCGCGTCGAACGCCACCGCCGTGCTCCCTGGCTCGAGTCGTTTCGTCTCCACGGGAACGAACGTGCGGAGCAGTGGGTCCATGGCCGGTGGTAGCGGGATCCGTTGCATACCTGACTGTGGCAGTCGCTGCACCCCGGCCGGCCCGCGCAAAATATCGATCGGGCCACTTTCGGCCAGTCCGGGGACGAGCAGCGGCCCTCCTCCTTTGACAAGCGTGCTCGTACCTCGCAGCGCAAGATGCTGCACCAGCGCCGGCTGCGGAACACGCCATCCGCCGATCGTCACGCCGATCGGGATCACCATCTGCCCCCTCATGTTGTAGATCGTGACCTCGGCGTCGCGCTGCGCCGCAGAGTCGGGGAACTTCACTTGCAACGGCGTCGCTTTCTCGACCGGCGGAGCGCGCAGGATCCACAACGGATGCGATGCCGAGACGACGGTCATCGTCTCGTCGCGATAATGCGTCTGCTCGAAATGGAACGTTCCGTCAGGCGCGAGCTCGGCGCGCTCCATCTCCACGCCCGATGAGTTGAACCAGAAGATCATTCCGTTCACGAAAGGACGGGAGGAGATCACTTTCGCTTCGGAGCCACCGAGCGGGACGAGATCGACATCGATGTTCTTCTTCTCGCTCTTTGTCATCGAGAAAGGCTCGATCTCCTTCTTCTTGTAGCCGGGACAGCTCACCGTCAGGAACAGCTTGCGCTCCGGCAATCCCTTGATCACGAATTGGCCCGCGACATGTTTGCCCGGTTCATCGCCCTCGTCGCTTTGGCTGACTTCGCGGGTGAGCAGAGGAAATCGCCCGCGCAGCGACATGACCACGTACTTCAGCGTTGCCGTGGGCAGCGGCCTTAGCGTGAACGTATCGACCACGGTCACCGTGAGTGTGTTGTCGGGAATGTCGATGTCGAACCGCGACCGCAGCGCCATTTCCCGGTCGGTGATCACATACGCCCGCTTGCCGCTGCAGGTCACGATGTCGATTTTCGAATCCTCCTCGAATCCGCTCTTGACCACGCCGTGATACTCGCCCGAATCGCGGCGTGCGAATCCGACACCGTCCATCGGAAACTCGATGCGGGCGTCATCGTGAAGCGGCTCGCCGCCGCGAGTCAGACTGCCGTACACCTCGAAATATTTTGCTTGCAAGGGCGCCATCGGCCGCTGCTGCAACGGCGGGATGTCCTCGATGACATCGAACGGAGGCAGCCGGCCGTAACGCAGCTCCGCGCGGTAGGTCCCGGGCGGAACCTCATCGACTCGTACCGATCCGAAAGTCGAGTCGGTGCGAAGCGTCTCTTTGTGGATGACGGAACACGATGCGGGGTCGAGCGATTTGCCGGGCTTCGGCTCCGGACACGCGGCGATGGTGAGCTCGAATCGCGGCGCTTCCTTCGGCGTCTCGCACGATCCGAGCGAGCGTTCGAGCGCGACGAGATCGCCGGACGTGCTCCAGTTGACGATGATCGTCGTGGTTGCACGCGCTGGGATCGGCTCGCGCAACAGCGAAAGTGGTCGCGGCGCGATGCGGAGCGAACGGCGGAATGGAAGCCAGCCCCGTCCATCGAGCCGGAGATCAGCGTTGCCCGCGGACAGGCCGCGAAAAAGAACGAATGCGCCGTTCAGAGCATCATGAACGGGCAGCGACGCGGCAACGACTTCTTTGCCGGTAGCCGAGAGCGCAATGCGCGGCAGTTGAACACCGCGCGCCGTCTTGATCGCGGCACGATCGGCCTCGGAAACGTGAATCCAGCCGAGAACGGAGGGGGCGTCGTTGATGACACGCGCATCGACAACGCGCTCGATTCCCGCCTCGAGCGATGCGATCGGGACGACCGCCACTGGGACTGATTTCACGATGACGATGAGCCAAAGCTCCTCGCCTGCCGGAACCGTTGTCCGTTCCGTCGCGGCAAATGCGATGGCATGTTTCGGTGAATACAACACGCCCTTCGCATCGGGCGGAAGCTGCAACACGACTGTCGCCGCGGGAACGAGCGAGAGCTCCAGATTCGCAGGCGCGCGATTGGAATCGACGAGAGTCGGATCGACCGACACCATCCCCTTCGCCCGCGCAAAGACATTCCAAAGTCCGGACGGAAACGTCAGCTCCGTATCCGCGGCCACGCAGGTAACCGCCTGCCCGCTCAACCAACGCTCGACCGGCTTCTCCCGATCACGCGCCTGAAACCGGCAGACCTCGGCGCCTTCGGTCGCGCCAGTCAGCGTGACATGCGTGTCGGCGGCAGCAACCGCGGCCGAAAATATGAGAAATGCGAGAGTGGCCCAGCGCATGTGCTGTTGACGAAGGTGGGGTGCTTATCGTTTCGCGTTTGCGCCGTACCGCACCGCCGGACTCCCCGCCGGGTAGAACACGCCGAGGAGTTGCATCTCGCCGTCGCCGCGATTTTCGACGCAATGGACCTGTCCGAGTGGCAGGAAAATGCACGAGCCGGTCTCGATCGGCGTGTTGGACGTGCCGGCCCACATCACGCCGGTTCCGTCGAGGATGACGATCACTTCTTCGTACAGGTGGAAATGATCCGGCGCGCGGCCCGGCGGGATGCCACCGACGAACTGCGTGACCTGCGTGCTGCCATCGTTCGCGTTGATGATCTCGCGATACCAGCGGTCGCCGGTGCGCTCAACGGGACGATCGCGCATCGCCACAACGAACGGCGCGCCGCTTCCTTGCTCGTAGCCTTCGAGCACAGCGCCATCGTCGGGACATTGCGAGCTGACGAGGATCAGCGTTTCGGTGGCCGCAATATCTAATGATGCAGAAGGCGGAAGGTAGATGCCGCTGTCGGCCGAGATTGCCGAATCGCCCGCGGTTCCCGAGCCGGCGACGACGTAGAGCACTTCATCCGACGACTCATTCCGCAGCGTGGCCCGCTCCCCTGCCGGCAGCTCGAGCACGCGCAGCGAGATCGCCTTCGCTCCTGCTTCGCGGCCGAAATGCTTCCAGATCCGCAACGATCCGTCGCGCGCCGGCTCGCCCTCTTTCAGCGCCACGACCAGACAACCACCATCGAGTTTTGCAACCATTTCGTGGGATTATGCTCCGCGCATGACGACGAAGGAAGAAGGAGTCCGCGCCACCAACCAGGACTTCATCCGCTACGACCAGGTCGAGAAGCATCAGACCTATCAGCTCGCCGAGGGTCTCGATGACGACCAATTCGACGACGAGTTTGTGGTGCGGACTGTGGATATCGGCCGCTTTCTGCACGGCAACGCCGGCGACAAGCGAGCGTTCGCCATGCAACTCGGCGACGCGCTGCACGAGATCGGATTCGCCATCATCGAAGGTCACGATGTCGATCCGAATCTTTATGCCGAGGCGGAGCGGAGGATCGAAGAGATCTTCACGACGCTGACGCTCGAAGAAAAAATGCGCTTCCGAGCCGAGCGATTCGGCTCCGTCAATCAAGGCTACTTCCCGATCAAAGAGACGAGCAACATGCATCCCGATCTCGTGGAGGGATGGGTGTTCTGCCGCCGCGCGTTCGAAGATCCGGCGTCGTTCTGGCCGGCGATGGGGTCAGGTCCAAAGTCTAAAGTGCCGGCGCAGAACCATCCCTCCCCCGAAAACGCAAGCGCCGGCACTTTAGACTTTAGACCTGACCCCATCGCCGCGTTCTTCGAGCAAATCGTTCACGCGCACGAACGCCTGATCCTCCCGATCATGCAAAGCCTTCTCACCTACCTCGGATGCGATGCGCATCTCTTCGATGCGAAGCTGACCGGTACGAACTTCGGCCTTCGTCTCAATTACTACCCGCCCGTCTCCGCCGTCGATGATGCTTCCGGCGCTGCGCGTCTCCTCGGCCACGAAGACATCGACATGTTCACGTTCCTCCCCGCGCCGCGCGTGGAAGGTCTGCAGATTCTCAATCGCCGCAACATGAAGTGGGTGCGCATCGCCGCGCCGCAGGGCAGCATCATCCTCAACACCGGCGACTACATGCAGCGCATCAGCAACGACATCTTCCCGTCGACGACGCATCGCGTCAGCAAGCCGCGCGATCCCGAACAAAGAAACAAGACGCGCGTCTCCTTCCCAATGGCCGTCTATTTGTGGGAAGACGAATGACTGGAAGTGCTGCCGTGCATCGCCAATCCGAAATATCCACCCGTGAAAGCGATCAACTTTCACAC
>DATAMS010000472.1:0-6627 GCA_036260495.1 Thermoanaerobaculia bacterium | reverse complement strand
GAGCGTCGACTCTTCCTGATTGAGAGCGCGCAACGTGGTCTGGTCGGCGTCGTTGAGCTGGGCGCCGGCGCGGACGAAGTACTTGTAGTAGCGCTCGATGAGGAACTTCGACTCGGCGTCGAGCCCGCTTGCGGCGCGGCTGTCATACAAAGTCTTCACCCGCGCGTAGAGCTTCGGGTTCATATAGATCGCATCCCCGTGCGCCGCCAGCTTCGGCGACTCCTCGGCCTCGATCTTCTGGAACGTTTCGTTCGTATTCGACTGCGTGAGGTTGAAGAAGATCTTGGACGCGCGCGTCAGCAGCGCCCCCGACCGCTCCATCGCCTCGATCGTATTGGCGAAGGTGGGCGGCGCCGGATCGTTGGCGATGGCGTCGATCTCCCGGAGCTGAACCTTCATCCCCTCCTCGATGGCGGGCTGGTAGTCCGTGTCCTTGATCTGATCGAACGGGGGCGCCTGATAGAGCAGGGTGCTGGGCCTGGAGAGCGGATTCTGCCGCGCGGTCTGCGCCTGCATTGCGAGTGGAGTAAGCACGATGACTAAGGCCAGGATCGTCGGAATGCTTGTTTTCATGACGGTGGGGAACAAGGGAGGAGGGAGATGTCATCCCGGGGGCCTGCCTGACCGTTTCGAAGCCTCCGAGCGATCGTCACTGCGGCAAAAGTAGAACCCATGCGATGATCGGACATATCAACGGAAGGCATTCGTTGCGTTACAACCCGGCGGCCAGAAGAAGGTTGCCAGACCGAGACTTAGGGAAACTACGGGGAAGGCGAAACATGCAAGAGTGGGAGTGGAAACAACAAGAATACCGCGATCGCCTTTGGCAGCATGCTCTGCATGAGGACCTTCTCTTCAACGAGCGCTTGAACTCGTTTGTTGGGTTCCAGTCTGTACTTCTGGCTATGGCCGCCGCGCTTGTGCTGGGGAAAGCCGGCCACGTGGAAATCGTCGTGGGGGTAGTGACCTTCATCGGAATCCTGACCAGTGTCCTAGCTGGGACCTTCCAGTGGCGGCAGGCAAATTACGTAAGCTTCTTGGCAAACTGTGCAGCCAACGCCTGCCTGAGTACAGGGAAACCCTTGAGGCGAAAGAGCGCGCGCGAGGCCCACGCCGCCGAGTCTCTTCACAGCGGTCGTATGCTTTGTTGATTCCTTGCCTGTTTATCTTCGTTTGGTTCATGCTATTAGTGTTCGTAGTGCTGCCAAAGCTTCGAGAATCCTCTCCGCCACCTCGTCGTCAAGGTGCTCGTCGCGAACCTTCTTCGGCGATGCCCACGTCCCCGCCACCCGCCAGTTCATCGTCGTCAGTGTCTCAACCAGTGATGCCTGTGCGTACTGACCGCCGACGGGCGAAGCGCTGATCAGGGCGATTGGTTGTCGACGAGGACGCCGTCGGAGACGAGCCAGTCGAGGGCGTTTTTCAGGGAGCCGGGGACGCCGTGGGCGTATTCGGGGGAGGAGATCAGGATGCCGTCAGCGGCGGCGAGTAGTGCTCGAAGCTCGGCGACGGGTTGGGGCGGGGTGGTGTCTTCCTCATCGTCGTCGGGATTAAAGTGAGGGAGGCCGGCCAGTCCTTCGTAGATCGTGATCTCCATTCCTTCCGGAGCCAGCTTCACTGCCGCTTGCAGAAGGGCGCGGTTCGAGGATTGCGAACGAAGGCTGCCGCAGATGGCGATGATTTTCATCTCTTCAGATCTTGAATCCTGCTTTTCATCCTGAGTTGAGAAACGGGTGTCATCCTGAGGCAGCCGCAGCCGCCATTCGTACTCGCGCCGTCGCGCAGGCAAACATGGCGGCGGAGGACGCCGAAGGATCTCAAACTACGCGCACATGCCGGAAAACTCGCATTCTGAACTACTACATGCGAAAAACGTCGAGCGGCGGGAGGATGATCAAGCGGCTCAGGATGACAGGTTGGGTGATCGTTGGGCGGCGCGGCGTTCGATCAATCGCGCGCCGAAGACGTTCTTCCTCTCCAAAATCAGTCGTTGCGCCATCTCCAGTCATTCATGTAGCGTGTCCCCATCTCAAACTGGGTCGCGCCGTCACAACTCCGGTAAATCGAAATTTCGTTGTGTCATGAGGAGAAACCCATGCTTGCTCGAAAGTCCCGGTCGGTCGTCGTGTTCGCGATACTCGTGACTGCCATGCTCTGTGTTGCTTCATGCACCACCACTCGCTCGGACGAGAATGTTCGTCTTAAAACGGCTCGAGCCATTGGCGGCGTCACCTCAGAGCAGGTCAAAATCAGCAACCTTCATACCTGGATGAAGACCAGGCCGTCTGGCTTCGCATTGGCCGTATCGCCGGTGTCCGAGAACTGGGAAGCTGAGACACCCAAAGGACACTACACATGCGAGTCAGACGACTGGCTTAAGCGCGGTGCCAACTGCATCAAGCGATAGAGTCTGCCCGACCGCACATCTCGCGCAACTCTGTGCCTTAGCTTTCGAGGCTCGGCGCCGCCCAACAAACGGTTGCACCCGACACGAACCGCTGCGTTGCCGCATCGCGAACCCATAGGTCTTCGCGTCGCGGTTCGTGCGGGTGAACCGCAGAGCCGTTCGCCCCTACTTCCCCGTCAATCCCCGCTCTTCCAGCAGCGGCTCAACTTTCGGATCGCGTCCGCGGAATGCTCGATACATCGCGGCAGGATCTTCGGTGCCGCCGCGCGAGAGGATCATTTTGCGGAACTTGTCGCCATTCGCGCGCGTCATGCCGCCGTGCTCTTTGAACCAGTAGTACGCGTCGTCGTCGAGCACTTCGCTCCACAGATACGCGTAATAGCCGGCTGCGTAGCCTCCGCCCCAGATGTGGGAGAAATAGGTGGACCGATAACGCGGCGGCACCTGCGTCATGTAGATGTTGTACTGCTTGAGTGATTCCGGTTCGAACGCATTGACATCCTGTAGTGGCGCGTCGGCGGGAATCGTGTGCCAGGCCATGTCGAGAAGGGCGGCGCCGAGATATTCGGTGGTGGCGAAACCCTGATTGAAGGTGCGGGCGTTCTTGAGTTTTTCGATCAATTCTTTTGGCATCGGCGCGCCGGTCTTGTAATGCTTCGCGTAATTGGCGAAGACGGACGGCTCCATTGCCCAATGCTCATTGAATTGCGATGGGAACTCGACGAAGTCGCGCGGGACGGCCGAGCCGCCGAACGACGGGTATGTCACGTTGGAGAACATGCCGTGCAGCGCATGGCCGAACTCGTGAAACATCGTCGTCACTTCGGTGAACGTCAGCAGCGCCGGCTGGCCCGCGGACGGCTTGGTGATGTTCTCCGTGTTGGTGACGACAGGTTTGGTGCCGAGGAGTTTGCTCTGGCCGACGAAGCTGCTGGTCCAGGCGCCGCCGGCTTTGTTCGTACGCGAGAAAAAGTCGGCGTAGAAGAGAGCCAGCGGCTTGCCGTCGCTGTCGAAGACGTCGAACACGCGCACGTCCTCTTGATAGACGGGGATGTCGTGGCGCTCTTTGAACGTGATGCCGTAGAGCTTCGTGGCCGCGAAGAAAACACCGTTCTGCAGCACGTTATCGAGCTCGAAGTACGGCCGGACCTGGCCTTCATCGAGATCGAATTCCGCCTTGCGAACCTGCTCGGCGTAGTACTGCCAATCGTACGGCTCGAGCGTGAAGCCGCCTTTCTGCGCGTCGATGAGCTTCTGCATGCGGGCCGCTTCGCCGCGCGCTTTCGCCGTCGCCGCCGGGACCATGTCGGTCATCAGCTTGATGGCATTCTCGGGCGTTTTCGACATCTCGTCTTCGAGGTTGTATGCAGCGTAGCTTGAGGATCCGAGGAGCTTGGCGCGTTGCGCGCGGAGCTGGGCGAGGCGGGTGATGATCGCTTGCGTATCGTTGTCGCCGCCGTGATTGCCGCGCGCGATCGATGCTTCGAAAAGGCGTTTGCGAAGGTCGCGATTCTTCAGGTACGTCTGCGGCGGCTGTTGCGTGGTGTTCTGCAGCGTCAGCAGCCACTTGCCTTCGAGGCCCTTTGCTTTGGCGCGATCGGCGGCGGCGGAGATGTCGGACTCCGGCAGGCCGTCGAGTATGGCCTTGTCGTCGATGACAATCGCGCCCGCGTTCGTGTCGGCGAGCACGCGATCGCGAAACTGCGTGGTCAGCTTCGACTGCTCCTGATTGATGGCGCGGAGCGCGGTCTTGTCAGCTTCGTTGAGCTGCGCGCCGGAGCGGATGAAGTTCTTGTAGTAGCGCTCGGCGAGATACTTCTGTTCAGCGTCGAGTCCCGATTTGTTACGGGCGTCGTAGACCGCTTTGATGCGCGCAAAGAGTTTCGGATCGAGCGAAATCGCATCGCGATGCGCGGCTAGCTTCGGCGCCATCGCCTGCTGAATCTTCTGCAGCGCCGGATTGGTGTTCGACTGCGTGAGGCCGCCGAAAACGCGCTGCACGCGGCGAAGCACGTCGCCGGTCTTCTCCATCGCTTCGATCGTGTTGGCGAACGTCGGTGCATCGGGATTGTTGGCGATGGCCTGGATCTCCGCCAGCTCGCGCTTCATCCCTTCCTCGATGGCCGGCTGGTAATCGCTGTCCTTGATCTTGTCGAACGGCGGCGCCTGGAAGGGGAGCGTGCTCTTCTCGAAGAACGGATTCGCGGCAGGCGGATCGTCGGCGACGGCAGTGAGCGGAAGGAGGATGGCGATGGCGATGAGCGTGAGATGCAATTTCATGGGGAGCGTTATACACATTCAGTTGTTACCGCGCTGTGACGGGTGGTGTTTTTTGCTTCACGCGAAGCCGCGAAGCCACGAAGGAGCTTTGTTCGCGTCTTCGCGACTTCGCGTGAACCAAACCGCAGCTATCATTCGGGCCCATGCGAATGATCTTGCGCGCGCTCGTCCTCACGCTCCTTTCGACCAGTGCTTTCGCCGCGGCCGATCCATCCCTCTTCACCGATCTTCACTGGCGACTCCTCGGGCCCTTTCGCGCGGGACGCGTTTGCGCGGTCACGGGCGTGCCGGGTGAGAGTGAACATTTCTACTTCGGCAGCGTGAATGGCGGCGTGTGGGAAACGAAGGATGCAGGACGCACGTGGCAGCCGGTCTTCGATTCGCAGCCGGTCGGTTCCATCGGAGCGATTGCTGTCGCGCCGTCGAATGCGAAGGTGATTTACGTCGGCAGCGGCGAGGCTGACATGCGCTCCGACATTGCCCAGGGCAACGGGATGTACAAGTCGGCCGACGGCGGCAAGACGTGGTCGCATATCGGCCTGACCGACTCGCAGCAGATCGGGCGGATCATCGTTCATCCCTCGAATCCCGATGTCGTCTACGTGGCGGCGCTTGGGCATCCGTATGCCGCGAACGCGGAACGCGGCGTCTTCCGTTCGAAAGATGGCGGCGCCACATGGCAGCGCATCCTCTCCCGGAACAACGACAGCGACACAGGAGCGATCGACATCACCTTCGAGCCGGGCAATCCGAATGTGATTTACGCCTCGCTGTGGCAGACGCGGCGCACGCCGTGGAGCGTCTATCCGCCGTCGAATGGACCGGGCAGCGGTCTGTTCAAATCGACCGACGGCGGCGATCACTGGACGGAGATCACCGGCCACGGATTCCCCGCCAAGCCCGGCCGCATCGGCATCGCCGTCGCGCCGTCGCAACCGCAACGCGTTTACGCGATCGTCGATGCGAAGGAAGGCGGCATGTACCGCAGCGATGACGGCGGCGCGAACTGGACGCGCGCCAGCGCCGACTCGCGCGTCTGGTCGCGCGGCTGGTACTTCGGCGGCGTGACCGTCGAGCCGAAGGACGCCGACACGGTTCATTCGATCAACGTCAACGTCTACACATCGACCGACGGCGGCAAGAACTTCGTGCCGAGCAAAGGCGCGCCTGGCGGCGATGACTATCACCAGCTCTGGATCGATCCCGATCATCCCGAGCGCCGCATTCTCGGCGTCGATCAGGGCACGGTCATCTCGGTCAACGGTGGCCGCACGTGGAGCAGCTGGTTCAATCAGCCGACGGGCCAGTTCTACCACGTCATCACCGACAACCGCTTTCCCTACTGGGTTTACGGCGCGCAGCAGGACTCCGGCGCGGCGCGCATTCCGAGCCGCACCGGCACGATCGACGGTGTGTCGCTGATGGAGTTTCGCGAGACGACGGCGGGCGGCGAGAGCGACAACATCGCGCCCGATCCGAAGGACCCGGAGATTCTGTACGGGAGCCGCGTGGAGAAGCTCGACACGCGCACGCACCAGACGCAGTCGATCGATCCGACGCTTGCATATCCCGGCACCGATCGCCGTACCTGGACGCTGCCGCTGATTTTTTCGCCGCGCGATCCGAACGTTCTCTACTTCGCCAACCAGCGCATGTTCCGCACCGATGACGGCGGCAAACACTGGACGGTCATCAGCCCCGATTTGACGCGTGAGAATCCGGAAACGCCCGTTACTCTCGATCCGATCTCGGCCGCGAACAAAGCGCTGCCCGGCCCTCGCCAAGGCGTGATCTACGCGATCGCGCCGTCGCGCACGATCGATCACGACATCTGGGCCGGCACCGATGACGGCCAGATCTGGCGCCCGCACGACGTGGGGGCGCATTGGATCAACGTCACACCGGCTGAGCTCACGGCGTGGTCGAAGGTTGGCATTATC
>DATAMS010000418.1:0-6134 GCA_036260495.1 Thermoanaerobaculia bacterium | reverse complement strand
CATCGGCGAGTCGGGCGCGGCGAAACGTGTCGATGATGCGATCACAAAAGTGCTCGACTCGGGGCCGGAGCACCGGACCCGCGACATCGGCGGCACCGGCACGACCGCCGACTTCACGATTGCGATGTGCGAGACCCTGCGCCGCGGAACGAGGGCCGGAGATTGAGTGTGAGGTCGTGCAGGTCTTTCTGCGAGACCTCGAGACCGCGCTACCCCGCAGACCACCCAACCGCATGACCGACTTCGCCACACACTTCCGCGCCGGGCTCGATCATTTCAACGCCGGCGAGTTCTGGGATGCGCACGAATCGTGGGAGACGATCTGGCTCGAAGCGGAGTCGGACGTTCACGTTTTTTTACAGGGCCTCATCCAGCTCGCCGCGGCCTATCACCACGTCAAACGCGGAACGTATCCGGGCGGGCTTCGTCTTTTCGATGCCGCGTTGCAGAAGCTGGAAGGGTTCCCAAAACAGTGGTGCGGGATCGACCGGACCTCCGCGGAGCTGGCGGCGCGCCGTCATCGCGAGTGGGTCTCAGGCGTTCTGGCACGTGATGCGAAAGCGGAGCGACTTGATGCCAACGACTTTCCGCGACTCGATGCAGATGATTCTCCGATTCCACCATTTGAACACTGGTGATGCAGCGTCCGATCTCGTATGATTCATCCATCCCCAATCCCCAACGCCACCAATGTAGCCGAGGATCCAAATGCAGGAAATCGATCAACGGGACCGTGAGCTGCTGGGTGCCCTGCAAAGTGAGATTCCCCTGGTATCGACACCGTTCGCTCTCATCGGACAAGCGATCGACATGTCGGAAAAAGAAGTCATCAAGCGCATCGAGCGCCTGAAGCGCGATGGACTGCTGCGGCAACTCGCCGCGCAATTCGATGCCCGAGCCCTCGGCTACCGCTCGTGCCTCGTCGCCGCGAAAGTCGATCCCGAAAAAATCGACGACGCGGCCGCGGCGATCAACGCGCATCCCGGCGTGACGCAGAACTACCGGCGCAACAACGACTTCAATCTCTGGTTCACGATCGCTGTCTCCTCGTCGTCGCTCCTCGGCCTCAACCGCACGATCGAGATCCTCGGCAGCGAAGCAGGCTGCGACACCGTGCGCGCCCTGCCGACGCTCCGGCAATTCAAAGGGAGCAGCGATACCGATGAATCGCAGAGCGACACGCAGTTCGCAGCGCTGACGCCGATGGAGATCGAATCGGTCCGCCTCCTGCAACGTGATCTGCCGCTCCAGCCGCGACCTTTCGAAGCGATGGCGAAGACGAACGGAATTGGTGCCGACGACCTGCTGGCCGCGGCGAAATCGCTGCTGCATCGCGGGTACATCCGCCGTTACAGCGCGGTCGTTCAAACACGGAAAACAGGATTCGGCGCAAGCGCGATGGGCGTCTGGATCGTCCCGGCCGGTTCCGTCGAAGACGCCGGCACGAAGATGTCGCAGAACAAGGCCGTCTCGCATTGCTACCTCCGCCCGGTTTACGAAGACTGGCCGTACAACCTCTACACGATCGTGCATGGCCGCTCGGTGGACGAATGCGAATCGATCATTAACGACCTCGCCATCGACACCGGCGTGGAGTCGCGACAGGCGCTCTACCCGACACGCGAATACAAGAAAGCGCGCATCAATCTCTTCTCTCCGGAAGCGGACGAATGGGAGATGGCGCACGGGGCCAGTCAGGCGGCCAGCGCGGCGTCGTAGATTGGCCGAAAGACGCTGGTTCGCTCCTGTCAGGGATTCGTTGGCTTACACTTCGGGCTGTGAAGGTGGTCTGGGACGATGCCAAAAGCGTCGCGAATTGGAGGAAGCACGGCGTATCCTTCGAAGAGGCACGGGACATTTTTCTTCCCGATATTGACTACGTCGAAATTTTCGACGAGGAGCACTCTGAAATCGAAGATCGATTTATCGCTATTGGCCCTATCCGACGAGGACTGGTTCTTGTCGTGTGGAGCGAGCGAGATGAGAACGAAGTTCGGATTATTAGCGCCCGCTGGGCGACACGAAGCGAGCAATCGCTTTTTCGCGACTACCTCCGGAAAGCAAAATGACTGACATCCCTGAGCTCACAAGTTCGCAATTCTCCAGAGCGATCCCGGCACGTGTTCGGAAGCGGCTCATGCGGGGTGATTTCCAATCAGGAGAAGACGTAGCGGCACTCCGAAGATTTGTTGGTCTCACCCAGGCAGAATTTGCACGGGCTATGAGTATCAGCGTGCATACGCTTCGCGGTTGGGAGCAAGGCAGACGTAATCCTGAAGGCCCAGCGATCGCTCTTCTGCGCATTGCTGCTCGCCATCCCCGCGTGATTCGCGAGAATCTGAAGTCAGCCGCGTAGATACGAAAACGCCCGCGTTGCCGCGGGCGTTTCTCTCAGCAAACGAACCCGTTTACTTGATGTTCTCGGGAAACACGCTGATGCGGCTGTTGCCGCGCAGCTCATTGGTCAGCTTCGTCACAGCCATGACGACATCGGTCGCTTTCTGCGTAATGAGGAACTCGCGAATGCTGGACTTCACCGAGTCGAACGGTTCGGTGCCCGGCTCCTGGCGGTCCTCGACGAAGATCAGGTGATATCCGAATTTACTCTGGATGATGCCGCTCATCGTACCGGGCTTCAGACTCCAGGCAGCCGTCTCGAAATCGGCGTCGGTCTGGCCCTTGGTGATCCAGCCCAGATCGCCGCCGCTCTCCGCCGACGGATCTTCGGAATACCTCTTCGCCGCGTCCGCAAAATGCGCGATACGCAAGCGCGCCATCACTGCGGGATCCTTGGTGGACTGGACCGATGCAATGTCCTCGCTTCGAAGCTCCACGGCGATTTTCTTGATCTTGTCGAGCGCCTCCTCCTTCGTCTTGGGCGCCGGACCAACGTTGGTCACGGCGATCACAATGTGCCGTACGTGAACCTTCTCTGGGGTCACGAAGTCGGAGGGATGCTCGGTGTAGTACGACTTGATGTCGTCATCCGTCACGATCGGCGCCGCGACGACGTCACGAACGTAGCGGTCAAAGAGTGCCGACTCGCGCGCGGCATCGAGTGCCTCGGCCACATCGGGCTGCTTGTTGAATCCAGATTTGATCGCCTCCTGAATGAGCAGACGCTTGCGGATGTAGTTCTCGAGCAGCGCGCCTTTTCCGCCGTTGGAATCGTAGTTCTGGCGCATCTGTGTGTTGAGGTTGTTGTACATGCGGTCGAGCTTCTCGACCGTGACCGTCTCGCCATTGATGACGGCAACCGCTTTCTTGGAATCGGGAACGGCAACCGCCGCCGATTGCGCCGCGGGCACCTGCGCCGGCGCGCTTTGCTGCGCGGCCGCCGGAAGCGCGAGCAGCGAAATGAAAAGCATGCGTTTGATCAAAACGAATCCTCCAGATTGTTTCAGACGACGCGCTGACCAACAGGGTTACATGAGGCGAGCATTCCGAGGAGGCTATCGAAGCTGGAGGCGGATTGGGCGGCGTAAGCCAATGAACGACCACAAACCGGAAATCGGCGAATGTAAGGTCGAAGATGTCAAGGGCGAACGCTCGCAGATTGAGGGCATCTCGCTTCGAAGCTTCGCATACTCAGATTGAATGGGCTTAGCACCCGGAATGTCCGCGCCCCTGTCTCAGCGCGACGTCTTTGCCGTAGTAGGACGATCTGAAGCGCGAATTTCGTGATCCGAATTGTGGTACGCATCGAGATCGTCCGCTCCGGATGACGGTGCCAGAGCCTGCGCAATCAGCGCCGCCGGCCGCGCAGGCCGTTGACTCGCTGCGCGCTGATGTATACGGTCGCGCCCCATGACCATCGAAGCCCCTGAAAAAACGCGCGATTTCATCCGCGAGATCGTCGAGGAGGATCTTGCTGCCGGCAGGACTCAGCGCGTCATCACCCGCTTTCCGCCCGAGCCGAACGGCTACCTCCACATCGGCCACGCCAAGTCGATCTGCCTCAACTTCGGCGTCGCCAACGAATATCACGGTCAGTGCAATCTTCGTTTCGACGACACGAACCCAACGAAGGAAGAGGTCGAGTTCACGGAATCGATCAAGCGCGATGTGGCCTGGCTCGGCTTTTCGTGGGGCGAAAATCTTCTTCACGCTTCCGATTACTTCGAGCAGCTCTACAACTGGGGCGAAGAGCTGATCAACGCCGGGAAAGCGTACGTCGACAGTTCGAGCGCCGATGAGATGCGTGTTATGCGCGGCACGCTCACCGAGCCGGGAACCGATTCGCCGCATCGCTCGCGATCGATCGAAGAGAACCTCGATCTCTTTCGCCGCATGCGCGCTGGCGAGTTTCCCGACGGCGCGCAGGTGCTCCGGGCGAAGATCGACATGACCTCGCCGAACATCAACATGCGCGATCCGGTGCTCTACCGCATTCGCCACAAGACGCATGACCGCACCGGCGACACGTGGCCTATCTATCCGATGTACGACTACGCGCATCCGCTCTCCGACGCCATCGAGGGCATCACACACTCACTCTGCACGCTCGAGTACGAGGATCACCGGCCGCTGTACGACTGGCTGATCGAGAACGTCTCGGTGCCGTCGCGGCCGCGGCAATACGAGTTCGCGCGGTTGAACCTCAATTACACCGTGATGTCGAAACGAAAGCTGCTGATGCTCGTTGCGGAGAATCACGTTCACGGCTGGGACGATCCGCGCATGCCGACGATCGCCGGTCTTCGCCGCCGCGGTTACACGCCGGAATCGATTCGCAACTTCTGCGAGCGTGTCGGCGTGGCCAAGCGGGAGAACGTCATCGACGCAGGGCTGCTCGAGTTTTCCATTCGTGAGGATTTGAATCGCATCGCGCCGCGCGTCATGGGCGTGCTCGATCCGCTCCGCGTCGTCATCGACAACTATCCTGACAATGATTCCGAGTGGTTCGCGACGCCGAATCACGTCGACGATCCGTCGCTGGGAACGAGAAACGTTCCGTTCGCGAAGACGATCTTCATCGAGCGCGACGACTTCCTCGAAGATCCGCCGAAGAAGTTTTTCCGGCTCGCTCCCGGCCGCGAGGTGCGGCTGCGGTCGGCCTACTTCATCACCTGCACGAGCGTCGAGAAGGACGATGCCGGCAACATCGTTGCGCTGCACGCGACGTACGATCCAGCCACGCGCGGCGGCGATTCGCCCGACGGCCGGAAGCCGAAGGCGACGCTGCACTGGGTCGCCGCCGCTCATGCCATCGACTGCGAAGTGCGGCTGTACGACCGGCTGTTCAAGTCGGAGAATCCCGAGGAGAGCGGTGATTTTCTCGATGATTTGAATGCGCAATCACTGCAGGTTGTGGCGACCGCAAAACTGGAGCCGTCCGTGCGCGGCGCGCAGCCGCAATCGCGTTTCCAGTTCGAGCGGCTCGGATATTTTTGCGTCGATTCGGATTCGAGATCGGAGCGGTTGGTCTTCAATCGGACGGTGTCACTCAAGGACGCGTGGGCGAAAGTGGCGAAGTAGATTTTTCCTTTCGCTGCTATTCTTGCACTGGTCCAAACGTCTGTCTTTGAGGGAGAACCTGCGCGATGGCTGTGTGCTGGCGATGTCCGCTCTGCAGCGAGGTGAGCTGCGAGGACGACGTGAACGCTACGGGAAATCCCGTCGCCTGCGATCATTGCGAGCGTCCGTTTCCGGCGAACGAGACGCTCTGCACCGTCTGCGACACGCCCAATCCGTGGCAGCGCCGCGACACGCTCCATTTCCTCTGCCGCGAGTGCGGGACGACGCAAACGTACTTCTCGCATCTGCCGATGGCGGGGTGACTGATTCAGCGCGTCGAACGCCGTCGCGGCGTGCCGGGCTGCGGATCGGGCGAGTCGATCGTTCGCAGGAAGAGCCGCGGCGCCATGAACTGCGGATCAACCTCCCCGCTGCTGTAAAGAAGGTACGTATTGCGCGAAGAAGCGGTCATCGTCAAGGGGAGCGAGACGCTCTGATGCAGGTTGATCAGAGAGGTCACATGCGGCGACGCCTGGGGCTCGATGTGAGTCCAGTACAAGCGGCCGGCCGTGGCGGTGTCAGGCTCGACGAAATAGAGGCCGCTGTTCACGACGGCCACCGGACGAAGCGCGAAAGATGTCTCGCTCGTCATGACGCTGCGGCCGCCGTTGACAGCC
>DATAMS010000415.1:0-10961 GCA_036260495.1 Thermoanaerobaculia bacterium | reverse complement strand
GGAGAAACTCATCAGCGCCGGAGTTCTCAATGCTCCAGAGGCGGGCGGACGGAAGAAGCTGTATCTCGCGAGCGACATCATCTCGCTGCTGGAAGCACACTAACCCGTGCCTTCTTCCAAAACACGATCGCGGATATCGTTGCGACGTGCCGGCCAACTGGAGCGAATTCTATTTTTTGTGCGGATCGGCTGCCGCGGGCTTGACGGGCCTCATGTTCATCGCGGTCACGTTTGGCTCGCGGTTGATCACGAAAGAGAAACTCGATTACGTCGAGGCCTTTTTCTCGCCGATCTGCGACCACTTCATCCAGGCGTTTCTGCTCAGTGCCGTCGCGCTGATCCCGATCGCGGGACCGAAAGCTCTGGGCGCCACGACCATCCTTACGACTGCATTTCGGATTGGGGAGCTGGCGCGAACCTATCGACTGACGAAAGCGGCTTCCAGGGAATCGCACGACATCGAAACATCCGACTGGGTCCTCGGCGTCATTCTCCCGGCCGCCGTTTATGTGTCGTTGATTGCGACCGGCGTCTGCTTTCTGCTCGGAAACGCGGCCGCTCCCGCTCTCTTCGCGATCTCGCTGCTCTGCCTCCTCGTGATTGCGCTACGCCGAGTTTGGGAAATGCTTTTGTGGATCGCCACGAAAGTTGATTGACCGGGCGTGCCGCTAACCCGTATTCTCACAACTTCCAGCGACTACTTCCCATCGTGGCGAAGCCGGATGAGGGGCGTTGCAAGAGCTAGTTCCCGCCGAAAATATCTCGCAGTAGTTTGCGGAGACCGCGCTCTTTCGGCTTCGGTTTTTGTTGCGGCTGCGCTTGATTCGGAACCGGATACGCCGCCGGATTCTGCAACTGTCCCTCGGCCTGCGTTGGCTCCGCGTTGTCGCGCCAGAACGGGCTTGGCTCGCCGCTGCCGGCGTGGATCGGGCAAACTGATGTGGGCTCGGTGCCGGCGACAAAGATCTCGTCCTTCGTCGTCGTGCAATACGGCGTGGCCAGCATGCCTGACTCTGGATCGATCCGCCGCTCCACGACATCATCCGGGCGTTTCCAATCGACCTCTGGAATCAGGCCGCCGATGCGCGTCATGTTCGTCGTCCAGATCGGAACGCAGGCGTCGCCGCCGGCAAGACGAACGCTGTGGCCATCGTCGAAGCCCAGCCACACAAGCGACAGAATGCGCGGCGAGTAGCCGATGAACCATGCGTCGCGATAGCTGCTGGTCGTTCCCGACTTGCCCGCGAATGGCCGCGTGAAACCCATCAACCGTGCCTTGCTGCCGGTGCCGTAGATGAACACGTCTTTCAGGATCTGGTTCATGACGTAGGAGACGCCGGCGCCCGCGACGCGCTTCATCTTCACTTCGCGCGACTCCAGCAGGACGCCATCGCTCGTAGAGACGGCGAGAATCGAGATCGGCTCAGCCTTGACGCCGAGGTTGGCGAAGGCGGAGTAGGCGTAAGCGATTTCGAGGGGAGTCACTTCGAACGCGCCGAGTGCAACCGACGGATACGGCGCGAGAGGACTTTCGATGCCGATCGTCGACGCGGTCTTGATCACGTTCGGCACGCCCGCGTTCATCGCCGCGCGCACCGCGGGGATGTTGTACGAATGCGCCAGCGCCTCGCGAACGGTGACGTGACCGTGATACTTGAGGTCGTAGTTCTGCGGCGTCCAGACTGCGTTTCCGGTGCGCACGCTGATCGGCGAATCGTCGAGAACCGTTGCCGCGGTGAATGCCTGCGGCCCGCGCGCTGGATCCATCGCCGTCGCGTAAACGAACGGTTTGAAGAGCGAGCCCGGTTGCCGGCGCGCCTGAATGGCGCGATTGAATTGCGTCTTCGAGTAGCTGCGTCCGCCGACCAGCGCTTTCACATACCCCGTTCCCGGCTGGATCGTGAGCACGACGCCTTCGAGCGGCGTCGGCGAGTTGCGCAGATACGAATAGCGCTTGTTGAGCGAGGCGATGCCTTCGTCGAGGGACTGCTCCGCCGAGCGCTGCATGATCGTGTCGAGCGTCGTGAAAATGCGCAGCCCCTCGGTGCGAAGTTGCGTCTCGGGATGCGTCTCTTTCAACTGCTTGAGCACGAGATCGACGAAGAACGGCGCACTACGCGAGGTCTTCGGGAACTTCGTCGTCGTCACGGGCGTCGCCACCGCCGCGTCGTACTGCTCCGGCGTAATCAGGTTCTGCTCGCGCATCAGGCTGAGGACCAGATCGCGGCGCGGTTTGGCGCGCTCCGGATACTTCAGCGGATTCTCGACATTCGGCGAGTGAATGATCCCGGCGATCGTGGCCGCTTCCGGCAGCGTGAGGTAGGTGACGTGTTTGCCGAAATAAACCTGCGACGCCTGCTCGACGCCCATGATCTGGACCGCGCCGTTCTGCCCGAGGTAGATCTCGTTCACATACGCCGCAAGAATGTCACTCTTGCTGTAACGCGCCTCGAGCAGCACCGCATAAAGTGCCTCGGTCACCTTCCAGCCCCAGGTGCGGTCAAACCTGCGGTAAAGATTCTTGATGAGCTGTTGCGTGAGCGTGGATCCGCCGTGCGTGGTCGAGCGGTTCTTCAGGTCCGTGCGAAGCGCGCCCAGGGTTCCGGTAATCGACAGGCCGTGGTGACTGTAGAAGCCTTTGTCCTCGACTGCGATGATGGCATCCGTCAGTGTCTTCGGAACGGCGCTGAGCGCGACGGGCAACCGGTCTTCCATCTCATTGTTGTAGATCGACGTGATCAGTTCCGGCTCGATGCGGATGCCGCGCAGCGCCACGCCATCGTCGAGACGGTGGATGGCGCGGACCGTGGCACCATTCATGTCGATGACGACCGGCAGCGCGCGAAACTCGATGTCGGGATACTCGAAGTTCTGCAGATAGATCTCGAGCGTGTTGCCGGCGTAGCGGTACTCGCCCGGATTGGTCACGCGCGATGCTGCCGCGTGATAGCCAACATGGTTCAGCTTCTCCTCCAGCAGCGAGCGCGGAATGGTCATCCCCGGCACGATCGGCGTGGCATCGGAGTAGATGCGGCTCGGCAAATCCCAGCGCCGGCTGGATTCGAATTTCTTCGTCAGGACGACGTACGAATACCCAACGAACGCCAGAAACGCCACGAAACAAACCATTACGATCGTGGCGATCCCCGCCGCATGACGCCAGAGAAAATCTTTGATCCGGGAGCGCTTAGCCATCAATGTGAGGGTACCAACAAAAGGGGAAGGCGCGTGTCATCCCGTATTTGTTGCTACTCTCCGCCTCAATGCCGAAAACGATTGCGACGCTCCTGCTGATCTTTGTGGCGATCACCGCATCGGCAGGCGAAACGCCGGCTTCCATCGCGCTCCTCGTGAACGAGGCAGACGCTGGGTCGTCTTCTCTTGACCGTCAGTTTCAGGACGAATTAACCCCGCTCGGCATTCGGCACGCCGAGGGGCTGGAATGCGTGGCCCCGGGAGGCCACGCATTTGAGGATCGACGCGCGCAGCGATGACGCTGGCTGCTTTGATGACCTACTGATGCTGCTGGCGCTCCTTCATGCGAGCTTCGCGCTCTTCCTTGATCTTGGTCCACTGCGCTTTCTGATCGTTGTTGAACGTCGCGGCGATCTTCTCTTCGTGGGCGCCGCGCAGTTTCGTCATTTCGGCGCGGGCCGCATCGACTTTCGGGCGAATCGCGTCGAGCTTGGCGGTATCGTTTGCCTGGCGTGCTTCGCGAAATTCGGCCATCGTTTTCTGGTACGACTCGATAAACGTGGCGTTGTCTTTCTGGAACTTCCCGTCCATCTCGTCGATCTGCTTCTTCTGGACGTCCGTCAGGTTGAGCTGCTGTCCATAGCGCTGCGTGAACGTCTGGTTGGGTCCGCCGCCCTGCTGTGCGATCGCCGAGAATGCCAGCATCAGGCTGACTCCCGCAGCGAGGATTGACCATCGTGTTTTGTTCATGCGTAGTTCTCCTTGGCGGCTGTTACGAACGAGCGAGCGTTCCGCGTAATGGCGTCGAAGATTCGTCTCATGGTTCCGCAGGCTCCAGCTCGTCAGACGCACCTCTCTCGCGCATAATCAGTCAATGGCATGTCTGGCGAGATGTTCGAGGATTTTCCGGTGAGCACGTCCGATCCCCCGGTGGCGATCGAGCCGTCCGAGTCATCGGTTCACGATCACCTGTTCCCGACGCTGACGGACGCGCAGATTGCGCGAATCGAGGCGCATGGACGCCGCCGCACCGTTGCGCGCGGCGATGCGCTCGTAGAAGTCGGAGACAAGGTCCTTCCGTTCTTCGTCGTCCTCGATGGTGAGCTCGAGGTTCTGCGGCCATCTCGCGGAGCCGAAATGCTCATCGTCACGCACCGTCGCGGGCAATTCTCGGGCGAGGGCACGATGATTACGGGCCGCCGTTCACTGGCGCGCATCCGCGTCAGCGAGCCGGGCGAAGTGATCGAGCTCGATCGTGAACAGCTTCTCGCATTGGTGCAGACCGATGCCGAGTTGAGCGAGATCCTCATGCGCGCCTTCATTCTCCGCCGCGTCGAGCTGATCGCGCGCGGCCTCGGCGACGTCGTCCTGATCGGTTCCGCGCACTGCGCCGGCACGCTGCGGGTCAAGGAGTTTCTGACGCGCAACGGTCATCCGTATGCGTACGTCGACCTCGATCGTGACGCCGAGGCGCAGGAACTGCTCGATCGATTTCAGGTGAGCGCAGCCGATGTGCCGGTGATGATCTGCCGCGGAGACGCGGTACTTCGCAATCCTTCCAACCAGCGCATCGCCGAATGCCTCGGATTCAACCCGGCGATCGACCAGACCCAATTGCGCGACGTCGTCATTATCGGCGCGGGTCCGGCGGGACTTTCGGCCGCGGTTTATGGAGCATCCGAGGGGCTTGATGTGCTCGTGTTCGAATCGAATTCTCCCGGTGGGCAGGCCGGCTCGAGCTCCAGGATCGAGAACTACCTCGGCTTTCCGACGGGCATTTCCGGACTGGAGCTCACCGCGCGTGCGTACGCGCAGGCCCAGAAATTCGGCGCGCAGATCATGATCGCGAAGGGCGCGGCGAAGCTGACCTGCGACCGGAAGCCGTACGCGATTCAGATCGACGATGGGCAGCACATCCTCACGCGTACGCTGGTCATTGCCACGGGCGCCGAATATCGCAGGCCTCCGTTCGAGAATGCCTTGCAGTTCGAGGGCGCGGGGCTGTACTACGGCGCAACGCCGATGGAAGCGCAGCTCTGCAACGGCGAAGAAGTCATCGTCGTCGGCGGCGGCAATTCCGCGGGACAGGCTGCCGTGTTTCTTTCGCAGAGCGTGAAGCACGTGCACCTGCTGGTGCGCGCGGACGGTCTTGCGGATTCGATGTCGCGCTACCTCGTTCGCCGCATCGAGGACAACCCGGCCATCACACTTCATCCCCATGCCGAGATCGTCGCGCTTGAGGGAGAGCGCCATCTCGAGAGTGTCCGCTGGCGCGATAAGTCGAATGACGCGGTTGAGACGCACGGCATCCGCCACGTATTCATGATGACCGGCGCCGCACCCAACACGCAGTGGCTCGAGCGCTGCGTCGCGCTCGATGAGAAGGGCTTCATCAAGACCGGGCCTGACCTGTCGCCGGAAGATCTCGTGAACGCGGAATGGCCGCTTACCCGGCCGCCATATCTGCTCGAAACGAGCCTTCCCGGCGTGTTCGCCGCCGGCGATGTTCGAGGCGGCAACATCAAACGTGTGGCCTCCGCCGTCGGCGAGGGTTCAATCGCCATCGCCTTCGTGCATCAAGTGCTTCATCAATGAAAGGACGTGGACAATGACGGACTCGAGCTGCCCGCATATCGGTGCGATTACGACGGTGAAACACGCAAAGCGCCGCGAGTGCGAGGAGTGCGTGAAGATTGGTTCTCGATGGGTCCATCTGCGCACCTGCCAGGAATGTGGCACCACCCATTGCTGCGATGACTCACCCAACCGGCACGCCACCAAACACGCCCATGCGACCAGCCATCCGGTCATCGCGTCCGCCGAACCTGGCGAACGCTGGCTCTATTGCTATCCCGATGAGGCGTTCGCGGAGTACTGAACCCTGCAAGGTGTTGCTGGACCAGGGCCGGTTCACTCTTCTACAATCAATACAAATCCCCTTATCGCGACGGACGAGTCGAGCCCGGCCCTGAGTGACTCGCGTCGCTGCCACACTACCGTTACGAGCGTCAGTGAAGCAGGTTCACAATGAAGAATCGCATTCTCGTCGTTATCCTTCTGTCCTTTGCAGTGACGCCAATGTTGTTCGCGGCAACGGTAAGCGTGAAGGTGAATCCGGACGGATCTTTTTCGCCTGCGGTTGTTACGATCGCGAGCGGCGACACGGTTGAGTGGACCTTGAACGGGGCGGGGGACTCGATCATCCCGGTGAACTGGGATGGCCTATCGAGCGGAGTCTGCTCCGCGGTCCGTCCGTACTCTGCGACCGACCCGAACGACTTCACCGGACCGATGCCGCTCGCGGTCTCCGGCATCTTCGCACTCAGCCCCATCGACCTCGGATTCGCGGTCGTTCCGGCGAGCACGACCTGTCCGCTGGGCATCACGCCCGCAGCCGTCGCCGGCTCGCAGATGCTGTGCCGCGGATCGCAAAGCGGCGCGACGATGGACGTGACCTGGCAGGATCCGGGTCTTGCGGGCGTGTTCATCCGCCTGCTCTGGAAAGACGTTCAGACTGCGCCGGGAACGGCCGACTCCAGCTTCGATTTCACGGTCCTCGATCGCGAAGTCAACAAGGCCGTGAAGAACGGAAAGGTCTACAGCCTTGCGATCCGAGCGGGCGACGACGGCACACCTTCCTGGCTGTTCGCGAACGGAGTAACGCCATTGCAGCTTCAGGATTCTGGTGATGACACGCCGGACTGCGGCACGCGAATGACCCTTGGCAGTCCGACGGAGATTGCCTATCAGAACCGGTATTTCGATCTCCTTCGCAAAGTGGCGGCCCACATCAAATCGCGTGCAGACTGGTACAGAGCGCTCGCGTATATCAAGCCCTCGGGCGCCAACCTCCTGACGCATGAGAACCGGTTGCCGAAACGTTGTACGGCGGGATGCATCTGCAATACACAACTCTTTGCACAAGGCGGCTACACACCCGCGGGTCTCTACGCTTTTTATCAGGCCCAGACCAACCTGCTTCGCTCAGAGTTTCCGAACAAGACCATGCTGTACGCCCTCATCCAGGATGGGTTCCCGAGGGTGAATAACAATGGCGGCTACGAGACGAGCTCCGGGGCGTCTTCTGGCGGCGGGCCGCTGCCTGGCGGTACCGAGCAGACGCAGACCATCCTCGATAATGGCCAAGCCGCTCACGGTCTCTTATTTGCCGTCGCGCACAACGGGCTCCAGATAAAGAAGACCGACAATTGTCTCAACAACATCAACGGCCTCGGATGTCCGAACAAATGGGTTCTTCTAGAAGGGTTGGAAGGACAAGTCACCGGATGGCAGACCGTGAATTCGGAGAAGGTAGCCAATGCCTCGGACACCGACTCAGCATTGCAGAACGCGCTGAGCAATTCGCAGGGAGTCTATGTCGAGCTTTATGAGGAGCGGTTCTGGGAAGCGACGCATCAACCCAACGGCATTGTCAATCCCTCCGGTTCCGGCCGCACGATGGCACAGTGGGCCACCGAGTTTCATAATCGACGCCGCGCCCTCTTTCCTGCGCTCGGCGATCCGTTTCCTCCCATTTACCGGCACACGTTCACGCGAACGCTGAGCCAGCCAACCGGGAACCAGACTTTCTATTACATCCACGGATCGAAATGCGGCGTTGGCAACGCCGCTCCCGGCGCGATTGTCATCCTTGCGCCCGGCGGACCGGGTCCGGTGCGCCATCGCGCCACGCATCACTAGCGTGAAGCAGCAGATTCCGGCGGCGCGTAGACATTCGGTGCGTGACGCTCCATGAAACGATCGGGAACGGCCAGCGGGACAAAGCCGGACTTAGCGTAGAGCTCGTGAGCGTCGCGTGTCGCGAGGAGCCATCGCCGGAGTCCCTGGAGCGACGGGTGAGCGAGGATTACTTTCATAAGAGTCTTTCCGAGGCCGCGACCTCGATGTGATTCGACCACGAAGACGCCGGCAAGGTAGGCGAACGTGGCGCAATCAGAGATCACCCGCGCAAAGCCCACCTGCTGATCGCCATCGTAAAGACCGAAGCAGAGCGAGCCGCGGATCGAGCGCTCGACGATCTCGATCGGAATGCCGTGTGACCAGTAGGAATTCGTCAGAAATTCGTGGATGATTTTCAGATCGAGACGATTCAGGTCCGTGTCGACTGTGATGGCTGCGTTGAGTTGATCGGGCATCGCGTCGTACTTCTTCTTCCTGTCGCTGGCACGCCATTCGTGCGCATCGTCGCTTGAAACTGCCCGCATTTTCTCGCGTATCAACGCGGCACGGAGACGCTGATGACAAGACGGACGATGATGTTTGCTGCCGTGATCGTGCTGTTCCTATGCTCGTATTCCGCCGTGGCGCAGCAAACCGCGACGAAGCAGGAATCGACGCCGCTCTACAACGAAATCGCGCGCATGGACGCCACGATGTTTGCCGCATTCAACGCCCACGACGCAGGCACGCTCATGTCATTGTTCTCCAACAAGCTGGAGTTCTACCACGACCTCGGCGGCCTTCAGTCCTACAACGATGTCGCGGCAGGTTTCAAGAGGATGTTCGCTCAGAACAATGGAATGCGCCGCGAACTGGTCGTCGGAACTCTCGAGGTTTATCCGATCAAAGACTACGGCGCTATCGAGACCGGCACTCATCGTTTCTGCCACACCGAAGAAGGAAAAGAAATCTGCGGCACGTTCAAGTTTCTCCACATCTGGCAGAAAGAAGGGACAGCCTGGAACGTCACGCGCGTCGTCAGCTACGGACACTAAAGCGACAGGGAACGATTACCCCGCGTTCGGCCCCAGCACCAGTTTTGCGAATCCATTCACAAGCGGTTTCAGGGCGGGAGAGGTTTCTGTATTCGACAGCACGAACACCTGGTCGCCTTTTCCATTGTCCATTCGAGAAAAGTAGAAACCTCGCTCGGAGCCGTTGACGGTGAAGCTGGGCTGGTTTCCCGGTTTCTTGTTCGGAAACAGTGCACCGCTGGCCAAACCGTCGTAGTAACGGCGCAGGTCATCGAGTGTCGAGAACATTCCGCCGCTTCCCATCACCAGCCAGGACGTGGGTCCCCAGTTCGGCGGAATGTTGGGAACACCGGCGGAGTGGACTCCATAGCCGGCCGCGAACGAATCCACGGGAAGGTTCAACGATTCGCCATAAAAGCCTGTCCGCGTCATACCGAGCGGACGCAGGATCTCCGCGCGGACGAAGTCGCGGTACGTCTGGCCGCTCACAATCTCGATGATCGCCGCGAGGAGGCCATACGCCGAATGGGAATGTCCCCGGCTTGCTCCCGGAGCGAACAGCAACGGTTTCGAGAGAATGCGGCGCACCGCTGCAGTGCGGTCGATCCAGCCCAGATCGGGATCCCAGTCGTCGTTCGTGTTGTGAAAGTTCGGGAGTCCGCTCTTGCCGTCGAGGATCATTCCGATGGTCATCGAAGTCTTATCCGCGGGAACGTCCGGCAGGTAGCGCCCGATCGGATCGTCGAGATGGAGCTTTCCTCTCTCCACGAGCAACCGCGCTGCGGTGATGGTGAAATCGATCGGCGCGGAACCGATGCAATAGATCGAGTCGGGCACTGTCGCGCGCCGGGCTTCGCGGTCCGCCATGCCGTACGTCTTGCGCAGCAAATCGCTTCCGTTGTGACGGACGAGCACCTGGCCCGAAAACCCCGCAGTCACCGCCGCGTTGAGCGCGGGACTCAAATCGTCCCACGTCATTGCCGGACCGGCGGACACGTTTTTCGACGCCGACGGCGGTACCAGCTTGAGCGACGAGATGTGAAAGGGAGCGCCCGCGTCCATCGTGAACGAGACGATCGGACCAGCGGATTCATCGAAGTGAATGTGGACGCCTTCCGCATCTTCGTTCACGAGGATGGTGCTGGCGCTCGCCGCCGCCGCGCGAATCTTGCTGACGAGCTCGAGGCGCTCGCCCCGGCTGGTCCGCTGGAGATACTCCGCGCTGAAGTGATCGCGTTCCAGCATCGCCAGCGTGCCCGCGGCGTCCATTTCCGAGGGGCCGCTCAGCGCCCGCACGTGAAAGGGACGCGCTTCTTCTTTCGTCGCCGGTTGTTTTGATCCCGCTCCCGGCGGACGTGGGCCGTCGGTCACAGGAGGCGCTGGCCGTGATTCGCCTGAGCCCTTCGCCAGTTCCAGCTTTGTGATCAGGAAGTGATCGTCGAGCATGAGCTCCACGCGCACATCGCCGCCGAGAACGATCGTCAGCGTCTCATCCGGAGAGCGCATGACGCTAACGGAAGATGTGTGACCGTGAGCGGCATCGCGAATGGTTCGCAAATGTTGCAGCAGTTCGTCGCTGCGGAAACTCTTGCGATAGAGATCGGCCAGAGACTTGTCCGCAAATTGCTTGAGCGCGTCGTCGCCCTCGCTCTCGGCCATCGCGATCACTCCGGAGATCGCGCGCCGAACCTCGGGCGGCGGTCCTCCTTGAGCCTTCGCCCCGGTTGAAAAACTCATCAAAAGCGCGGCCAGAGCCGAAAACAGCATGAAACGTTTCATTCGAGAGCCTCCGATGCCACTCGCAGAATCACGCGATGGCGAACGAAGCATGCCGCTCTCGTATGAAGAGGTTGTGAACGCTACTCCTTCGCAGCCGCCGGAGGCGCACTCGCCGTTGCCGGCACTCCCGCCCACGTTTTGATACTCGACAGAAGTTGCGCCTCGGAATCCGTGGTCTTGTCCTTCGCGCGCGCTTCCTCGTACACCTTCGACGTTTCCTCGATCTTCTCCTCGGCCGCCTTGACCACCGACTTGGTCTGAGCGTACGTCGTT
>DATAMS010000391.1:0-14101 GCA_036260495.1 Thermoanaerobaculia bacterium | reverse complement strand
CGTTGACGACGACGAAAAAGTCATCCGCAGCGTTCTGGTAGACGAGGATGTCATCGACGAATCCAGCAGTCGGGTAGAGCAGCCCGTTGTACTGCGCGCGTCCGTTTTCGAGCTTCGATACGTCGTTGCAAGTCGCGCGCTGCAAGAGCGCCAGAGCATCGGGACCTTTGACGGTCAGCTCGCCCATGTGCGAGACGTCAAAAAGACCGGCATGCTCGCGCACCGCCGCATGTTCCTCGAGGATCCCGCTGAACTGCACCGGAAGCTCCCAGCCACCGAAATCAACCATCTTCCCGCCAAGCTCATGCTCGAGCTGGTTCAGTGGAGTTTTCTTGAGAGTTGCGGCTTGGTCTGACATGGACAGCCTCCGGGGGAAGCGAACCTAGCACGCGCTATGCCGCAGGCGCAATGACGGTGGCGCTGGCGTATCATCGTTCACGGTGGGAGGCGGGCGTGACGAACGAAATTGGCGATTTCCTCGATTACCTGACGTACGAGCGAAATGTCTCCGTCAATACGATCCACGCCTACCGCGATGATCTCGAGTCGCTGATCTCGTTCCTCTGCAACGACTACCTGACGCTGGGCCGCGATCAGCTCGACTTCAAGCTCATCGATCACCTCGCCATCCGTTCGTACCTCGCGCATCTGGCCCGCCGCAAACTTGCACGAGCCTCGGCGGCCCGGCATCTGTCGGCAGTCCGCTCGTTTTTCAAGTACCTGATGCGCGAAGGTGTCGTCGAGGCCAATCCTGCTCGGAGCGTCTCCACGCCGAAGCGCGAGAAGCATCTGCCGACGGTGCTGCAGCCAGCCGACGTTGCGCTTCTGCTCGAGCAGCCAGACATCTCGAATCCGCTCGGTGTTCGCGACCGCGCATTTCTCGAAGTTCTCTACGCCTCGGGGTTGCGCATCAGCGAGCTGGTCGGAATCAACATCGATGACGTCGAGCTTCGTGCGCGACTCGTGAAAGTGCGCGGCAAAGGATCAAAGGAGCGGATCGTGCCGTTCGGCTCGAAAGCGGAGGCGTCGATTCGCGAATGGCTGGCCGTTCGCGGCGAGCTTGCCACCGACATCGAGGAGCCCGCGCTCTTCGTCAACTATCGCGGCCAGCGCATCACGACACGCAGCGTACGCCGCCATTTCGATCGCTACGTTCGCAAGGCGTCGTTGCGCGCCGGCGTTTCGCCGCACACGATGCGCCACTCTTTCGCCACGCACCTGCTCAACGCTGGCGCCGATCTTCGCGGCATTCAGGAGCTTCTCGGCCACGTCTCACTTTCGACCACGCAGAAGTACACGCATCTCAACGACTGGCAGTTGATCGCGGTGTACAAGAAGGCGCATCCGAAAGCGTGAAGCAGCCGGCGAGTCTTTCGGTTCGCCTCGCGGCGTCGTTTCGTCTTTCTTCGTGAGCCGGGTCACCACATTCGGGCGATTCCCAGCCTAACTTGTCAAAACTGCACGCGGTCGTCCCCGCCGGGCACCCTGATCACAAACCGTAATCGAAGGAGCTCTACTTGAGTCGTTTGAGGAATCGTTTTGTCAACCCGCTGCTCATCGCGGCCGCCGTTGCGTTATTCACATCGCCTGTCGCCATGGCCGGTGTCGTTGGAAGCGGAACGCCCGCGTCATGCACCGAGGGGGCGTTGTCGGCGCAAATCCAGGCCGGTGGCACCGTGACGTTCAACTGCGGCGCCGGAGCGCAGACCATCCCCTTCACGTTTACCCTGGCAATCGGAGCGTCGAATCCGAAAGTCGCGATCGACGGCAATGACGCCATCACACTCGACGGAACGGGCCTGACGCTAGGCATGCTGAGCGTTTTCGGCGACACCACCACCTTGCCGGATGTGACGTTCAAGCGCATCACGTTCGCCAACGGCAACATCACGACGGGACTGAACGCCGGCGGCGCGATCCAGAACTTCGGAAAGCTAACGCTCGACACCGTCGTGGTCAGGAACAGTCACGCGGATGGAAACGGCGCTCTTTTTCAGGAGCTCTGTACCGGCTGCCCCGACGCCTCGCTCGTCGTTACACACTGTCTGTTTCAGAACAACAGCACCGGAAGTGGTGGCTCCGCGATCACCATGGAAGGCGGAAACGCCACCGTCGCTGATTCGACGTTCACCGGCAATTCAGGACCGAGCGGCGGAGCCATCTACATCTACGGCAACTCCACGTTCAAAGTGGCCATGTCGATCGACCGCTGCACGTTCAACGGAAATGCAGCCACATTCGGCGGCGGCGCCATCGCGGTCGAGGTGCTCAACGCCGGCAGCAGCGTCTCGATCACGAATGACACCTTCAACGGCAACTCCGCCACCGGTGCGACCGGTCAAGGCTCGGCCATCTACATCGGCGCGTCGCCCGTAACGATCGCCAATTGCACCATCGCGGGCAACACCGCTGCTTCGGCAGGTGGCGCGATTTATTTTGGCGACCGCACCACGGTAATCAACAACACGATCGTCGCCAGCAACAGCGGCGGCAATTGTTCGTTTGCGTCCTCGGGCACGTTCACCGGAGGTCACAACATTCAGTACGGCGACTCCACCTGCCTGCTGATGAACGTGGCCAATCCGCTGCTTGGCTCGCTGACAGACAACGGCGGTCCGGCGCGCACGATGGCCCTCGGCACCAACAGTCCGGCCATTGACGCTGCCGATCCAGCGAAAGCTCCGGCGACGGACGCACGCGGCATCGCACGAACCGACGGGAACGGAGACGGGATCATCGTCGCCGACATCGGATCGTTCGAGGCTCCCACCACGACGACGAACACGAATCGGTTGGCCCGCCGTCACGCCGTTCGGCCATAAGCGCGGCGCAAAAAAAAGGGCCGGGCGCGAAGCCCGGCCTTTCGCGTATCGCGATGATTCACTACCTCGGCGTCACCGTGCGATAGATGTGCGCGCGCTGCCGCATGTGCCACTGATGCAGCCGCTGGAACATGCCCGCGACGCCATGACGGCGAGGAGCAAGTCGCGCGCTGTTCACGACGACGACGTGCCGCGCGTGCGGCGGCCCCGGCGGCAACACACTCGCGTTGACGTCGACGACCTCGGTGCTTCGATGATGCTGCGGTGCCGCGAGCGCCGCTGGCGTGCCCGCGAGACACAGCGTGAGGATGCCTGCCTGCACTGTTCTGTTGATGTTCATGCTTGCACCTCCAAGTCTCAGAAAGTGCAAGGTGCTGGCCTGTTTGCGGCGGCTCTAACTCCCTCGATACGTTGAATATCCATACGGACTGAGCAGCAGCGGCACGTGGTAATGCTGTGCCCCCTTTTCCACCATGAACTCGATCACGACGCGCGGAAAAAAGCCATCGGGATTGTAGGAGCCGGTGTCGAACGAGATCCGATACAAGCCCGGCTCCGGCATCGCGTCAACAAACTTCAATCGTCCGTCTACGTCGGTCATGCCGCTGGCGATGATCACCCATCCTTCGCGATCCATTTGCGGTTCGCGCGGCGGCGCCGAGTGGGGACCGTGGCTGAGAACGACGGCGACGCCCGCCGCCGGACGGCCTTTGGTCGTATCGAGAATGTGCGTCGAGATTCCCATCAACCCACCAGTTTCATCAGACGTAATTTCGTGATCTTCATCTGCTCTGCGGCGGCGATGCGCAATTCCTCGTCGGGCGCATTCTCCAACCGCTGCCACGCCATCGCCAGCATCTCGTCGGCACTGCGGCCGGTTGCGCAGACGATGTAGATGTAGCCGAAACGCGCCTCGTACTCGCGGTTCGCCGCGGCCAGCGCATCCATGCTTTCGCTCGACGCCGACGCCGTCCCCGATTGTTCCTGCCGGGCCCAGCGCGATGCCGATCGCTCACCGATGCGCGGATGCGCGGCAAACGCTTCGCGCCAATCGTCCGCCGTCAGGCCATTCCAGATCTCCTCGGACGCATGCATTAAGTCAGATCCAGTAGCAAACGGACGCGCCGCCAGCATCCGCCGTACCCACTCGCCCGATCCGCAACAGTTGCGCAGTTGCGCCGCTGCAACATCGTCAGTCAGAGTGCTGACGTACTTTGCGGCGGCATTCGCGCGGCCTTCTTCCGAAGCCACGCCGAAGACGCGCAGCCGGCTCACACCGCCGTCGGGAAAAACGTTCAGCCGCAGGTGCGTGACCGGGCCGTTCGGCTCCAAGTCATCGATGAAAAGATGCCGCGTGTGCGCCTGTAACTTCGTTCGCGGAAGGACTTCAAACCATTCGTTGCTGGCAAAGGCGCGCGTCCCTTCGATCGAAGCAGTGTCGGGATAGTTGCCCTTGAAGTGATTCGTGTCCACCTCGATGCGCTTCACGACACCCTCGGCGGCAAGTTGCACGATCACCCAATCGTGTCCCGGCCCGCGCCGCCGCTTCGTCTCCCAGCCATCGCTCATGTTCACCGCGCGGCCCGGCATGATCAGGTTGTGCTTCGGCCCAAAGAACATGTCGCTGCACGCAAGGACGTCGCCGCCATGCTCTGCCGCGGCGAGATCCGTCTCGATCGAGAGTCCGCCTTCGCGCCGCCAGTCAGGAACGACTTCACCATGTACGCGCAACCGCGCCACGCCGCCATCGGGATAGATGCGCAGACGCACGTGCGTGAACGCAAACGCCGAATCGATCGCGAAGGGGTTTTCGGAATTGCCCTCGAGATCGGACTTCGGAAGAATCTCGATCCAGTTCGTCGACTCCGACAACAACGTCTCCACATCCGCCTCGGGGCGCGCCGCGCACGCCTCGATCGAACATTGCGCCGGATAGTTCCCCCGAAAAAACGCCGTATCGACGACGACACCACGCACGACGCCGCGAAGCCCGAGGCGGATGATGGCGAAGTCGTGCCCGGGCGTCCGCTTGCGCCGGCTCTCCCACCCATCCATCCACTTCCCACGATCCGTGTAGTCGTGCTCTTTCCACACCGGCTTCGCCGGCTTGAGAAGATTCTCCTTCTCCGCGAAATAGTCGTCGGTGGCATAGAGCACGGAGCCGCCGAGGCGCTCGGAAGCGAGATCGAGGAGATCCTGGAAGTTGGTGGTTTCGGTCATCTTGGTTCTTGTAATTTCTTGTGATTCTTCTCTTGTTCCTGGGCGCTTTCAGGAATGTTGAATGTTCAGTGTTGGATGTTGAATGAGAGGCGCGTCTCACCGACTCCATTCAACATCAAACATTCAACACTCAACATTCAACATTCCGCTCTTGACTCACCTTACCCACGCACCCACTCACCGACCGCCCCGCCCAGATGCCGGCCATCCTCCCACACCTTGTGGCCGCGAACGAACGTCGCTTTTACAACGCCGGTCAGCGTTTCGCCCGCATACGGCGTGACCTTGTGCCGGTGTTGCACGAGCTCCGTCTTCACGACGAAGCGCTTCTCCGGATCGAAGACGACGATGTCCGCATCGTACCCGGCGGCGAGGCGTCCTTTGCGCTTGTCCAATCCCGCCAGCGTGGCCGGCCCGATGGTCATGAGATCCACGATCTTTTCGAACGCGACCCCGCGTCGCTTCGCCTCGGTCCAGACAATCGGCAATCCAAATTGCAGCGATGCAATGCCGCCCCAAGCCCTGGCGATGTCGCCTTCCTCCATCCGTTTCAACTCCGGCGTACACGGCGAGTGATCGCTGACGATGGCGATGAATAGTCCCTCTTCGATGCCGCGCCACAGTGCATCGCGGTTGGCGCGTTCGCGGATCGGCGGCGCGCATTTGAACTCCGTCGCGCCATCCGGCACGCGCTCGGCGTCGAAGTAGAGATAGTGCGGCGTCGTCTCCGCCGTCAGCGGCACGTTCGCGTCGCGCGCGCGCCGGATCGTATCCAGTCCATTCGCAGACGAGAGGTGAACGATGTGCGCCTTCGCCCCAGTCTTGCGCACACATTCGTACACCAGCGCAATCGCCGCATCCTCGGCCTCATGCGGCCGCGACGCGAGATAACTTGCGTACGAGCTCGCATCATCGCCATGCGCGTGAAGGTGCTCGCCCAACTCCGCATGAACGAGCAGCGGAGCGCCGGTTCCGCGCAACGTCTTCAGCGCCAGCTCGAGACCAGCAGCATCGAGATGGCCAAACTCCGGAACGCCCGAGTCGACGAGAAAACACTTGAAGCCACGCGCGCCGGCATCGAGCATCGGCCGGAGCTGATCCGCGTTCCCCGGCACCGCACCACCCCACAACGCAACGTCGACGCGGCACTTGCCCTGAAGCGCATGAACCTTCGTCTCCAGCGCCGAAACCGAAGTCGTCGGCGGAATCGAATTCAACGGCATGTCGACGATCGTCGTCACCCCGCCCGCCGCCGCCGCATGCGTCGCAGTCTCGAACCCCTCCCACTCCGTCCGCCCCGGTTCGTTCACATGCACATGCGAATCGACCACGCCCGGCATCAGTGTCAGCTCGCCGAAGTCGTCAATCGCGACGCCGTCAGGAACATCGTCGTACGCGCCGACGCGATCGATGACCGCCCCCTTCACATGAATCGCCGCTGGACGAATGCCCTGTGTCGTAACGACTTTGCGGCTGCGAAGAATCACGAAGGCGATGATAGACGGGAACTCTGCGGGGAGAGCATTATCGAGATGATTGTGTTTAGTGTTTCCGGCGGAAACTGAAAACTAAAATGCTGGACGCCGCTACCGCTCCAACTTCTTCGTTTGCGGGCAATCGAGGTATCCTCCATAAGGACGCATGGACCCGAAGCAGATTGTTCACTCCGACCCGGAGATTCTCGGCGGCACTCCAGTATTCGTCGGTACGCGTGTGCCAGTCCAGGCCTTGCTCGATTTCCTCGAAGGTGGCGACACCATTGAGGAGTTCTTCGACAACTATCCGGGCGTGACGCGAGAGCAGGCGATCGCATTTCTCGAGGAGGCTGGCCAAGCCTTGGTTGCGAAGATCGCTTGAGGCGAGTTCTCTTCGACGAGAATCTCCCACGCCAACTCCGGCGTGAACTAACGGAATTCACGGTTCGAACCGTTCAGGAGGAGGGGTGGGGCTCCTTCAAGAATGGTCAACTGCTCAGACCCGCGGAGACCACATTTGAGGTACTCGTCACGGCAGACCGGAGAATGAAGTATCAACAGAACCTTGCTTCATTTTCGATGGGCGCCGTGGTCATCAAGACTCCGAGGCTTCAGTTGGGATTATTGCTCACCGTCGTCGAGGAGTTGCGAGAAGCAATACGAACCGTCAAACCCGGCGAGCTCATTGTGATCGAGATCGAAGCACATCCTTGATGTTACGTGAGCGGCGGCATTTCGAATCCGCGCTGTCCGGTTGCTTCGGGAGATGGCGGAGTTTCTACATCTGCGGCGCCGCCACTTCGCGCGCGCCGGCGCCGCGTACGGCGTGACGGTAATCGCTCATCCGCATCAGAATCTCTTCGCCCGTTGCAGGTGCGTGCAGCTTCGGGATCTCGCCTTCGCTGAGGTGAGACAGCGCGTTCTTCACGGCCATCCAGACCGAGATCGCGAGGACCAGCGGCGGCTCGCCGGTGGCTTTGCTGGAGCGGATATTCAGCGCGTTTTCGGCATCGATCCAATCGACGTTGAAGATTGGCGGGACGTCCTGAATGTTGGGGATCTTGTATGTTGTCGGTGAGTGCGAGAGCACGTTGCCTTTGGCGTCGTAACGCATCTCTTCGTTCGTCAGCCAGCCCATGCCCTGGATGAACGCGCCGGTGATCTGGCCGCGGTCGATGCCGGGATTGATCGGCTTGCCGATGTCCATCAGCAGATCGCTGCGGCGCACGTGCATCATGCCGGTGAAGCGGTCGATCTCGACTTCGGAGATCGCGGTGCCCTGCGTGAAGTAGAGGAACGGCGCGCCGCAGCCTTTGTCGACGTCCCAATCGAGACCTTGCGTCGAATAGAAACCGCGCTCGCCGACGGAGACGCGCTCGAGGTGACACATCTTCACGAGCGCCGGAAAGGGAACGCGTTGCGCGGGATTGCGGCGGTCGAACACTTGGCCGTTTTCGAAAACGATCTCGTCTGCCGATTGCTCGATGCCATCGACGCGCTCGAAATACTCGGCGGCAACAGCGGCCATGCGCGCGCGAATTTTCCGGCAGGCGTCGGCAGCGGCGCTGCCATTGAGATCGGCTCCGCTCGATGCCGCGGTCGCCGAGGTGTTGTTGTTTTTCTCGGTGGAGGTGGCCATGAGTTGCACGTGCCCGGCATCGATCCCGAATTCGTCGGCCACGATCTGACGGATTTTCGTATTGACGCCCTGCCCCATCTCCGTCGCGCCGGTCGAGACCTGCACGGAACCATCGAGATAGACGTTGACGAGCGCGTTGGCCTGATTGAGGAACTTCGTATTGAACGAGATTCCGAATTTCACGGCCGTGCAGGCGATGCCGCGCAGGTGCGTGCGCGACGATGCATTGAAGCCGGCGACCTGCGCGACACGTTCGTGATAATCGCCGCGCTTCGCGATCTCATCGAAGAGGTGCGGAAGGTGATTGTTCCGCACGACCTGACCGTATGGCGTGGTGTTGCGATCGTCGATGCCGTAGCAGTTGCGCCTGCGGACCTCGAACGGATCCTTTTTCAGGACGATCGCGATTTCTTCGAGGATCGTCTCGATCGTCGCGATTCCCTGCGGTCCGCCGAAGCCGCGGAAGGCCGTGTTGGGCGGATAGTTCAACCGGCAGACCGTTCCGCGGATCAGCGCATTCGGCAGGTAGTAGGCGTTGTCGGCATGCGTTAGCGCGCGGCCGAGCACCGACGTCGAGAGATCAGCGAACGCGCCGCCGTCGGAGTAGAAGTCGATCTGCGCGGCGGTGATCACGCCGTCGTCATCGAACGCCACTTTGTAGTCGTTCTGGAACGGATGGCGGCCGCCGGTGACGCACATGTCGTCGTCTTTTCCGTATGCGATGCGCGCCGCACGCTTGAGCTTGTGCGCGACGAGCGCCGCGATCGCAGCAGGGTGCGTGGCCTGACATTCTTTGCCGCCGAATCCGCCACCCATCCGTTTCGTGACGACGACCACTTTGTTGATCGGAAGCCCGAGGAGATGGGCGATGACGTCCTGCACCTCGGAAGGATTCTGCGTCGATGAATGGACGGTGAGCTGATCGAATTCGCCCGGCACCGCCAGCGCCGCCTGCGACTCGAGATAGAAATGATCCTGGCCGCCGTTGACGAACGTTCCTTCGAGAATGTTCTTCGCCGAGGCGAAGGCGGTCTCGACATCGCCACGCCGAATCGTGCTCGTCTTGCCGATGAACGAATGGCGACGTTTCGCCTCATCGATCGTGAAGACCGGCTCCAGCTCTTCGATGTCGATCTTGATCGCTGCCTTCGCGGCACGAATCGCAGCGCGCGACTCCGCGGCGATGACGACGATCGGGTGCCCGATAAACGACACCACCTCCTCGGCCAGCAGGAACTCGTCCTGGATGATCGCGCCGAAGAGGTTGTGGTGCAGATCGCGATACGTGAAGAGACCGGCGATGCCGGGCAACGCACGGGCGGCGTCGAGGTCGATCGCGCGGATGCGTCCATGGGCGACCGGCGACCAGATAAAGTTCACGATCAGCTCGCCGCGTAACGGCGCCATATCGTCGATGTAAACCGATTCGCCGCTGACGTGACCAACGGCCGAATCGTGCGGGATGTTTTTTCCGACCGAGGGCATGGGGAAAGTATAACGGGAGGCGGTGGGTTGGTGCGGACTCGACTGGATCGAGCTCGAGGAATCGGAATGTTGAGTGTTGGATGTTGAGTGTGAATGTTGAATGCCCGCGAGCTTTTTTGCACCTCATTCAACATTCAACATTCACACTCAACATCCAACATTGAACATTCCGCTGTTCCTCCGCGAGGGTGGACTAATCGGACGTAAGGTTTTCGATCAGCGTCTCGATCGTCCTTGCCGTCGTCGCCAGATCGCGCTCGTTCAGATCGCCCGCGAGCGCGGCGCGCCACTGCTCGTACGCGGGACGGAGTTTCTCGATCACGGTGCGTCCCCGCCGCGTGAGCGCGAGCCGCGACGAGCGCAAGTCCTCGGGATCGTCGCCGCGCTCGACCAGGCCGAGCTGCTCGATGCGGACGACCATTCCGGTCATGTTCTGTTTCGAGACGAGCATCATGCGCGCGAGCGCGGCCAGCGACATCGGTTGCCCCGCATGCTCAAGCGCGGCCAGGATCGCCCACTGCTGCGGCGTGACGCGCGCTTTCTCGAAGACCGGGGCAAGGCTCCGCGTGAGCAGGTTCGCGAGCTGGATGATGCCCGCGACCAGATCCCGTTCCGCATCGGCTGGCATGTGTGAACGTCAATGTATTGACCAATGGCGTGCGCTGTCAAATGCGCGTGCTAGGCTTGCCCCATGCGGCGGATCGCCGATGCTCTGCTCCTGGCCGCAATCGTCATCGCCGGCGCCGTGCTGCGCTTCGGCGGGCTCGCAGTGCCCAGCCTCTGGCTCGACGAGATCCTCGACTTCGATGTGGCCACGAAGCTGTCGCACGAGCCGTTCTGGCGCTGGCTGACCGGGTTCGACAGCGAGCACGGACCGCTTTTTTTCGCGACGGAGCTGGCCGGACGCGTGGCGCAAGCGCCGGAAATGGCGGCGCGCTTTGCGCCGGCGTTGTTCGGCGTGGCGGCGATCGTCGTTGCGTGGATTGCTGCGAAGGGTGTCGAGGATCGGGTGTCGGGTGTCGAAGTCAACACAACGCCTTCTCCGACTCCCGACACCCGACTCGCGACTCCCGCGAACGCAATCGCACCGGTGTTCGCGATGCTGCTCGCCGGCTCGCCGCTGGCGATTTATTACAGCCGCGAAGCGCGGCCGTACGCGCTTTTGATGTTGTTGGCGACGGCGATGCTTGCTCTGCTTTTGCGAGCGATTGACGCTCGCGCGAGCAACACGAACAGCCGCGCGACGACAACTCTCATCGTGGCGATCCCGATCCTCGCTCTGTTCGCAACCTCGGGCGCAACGCCCTTGCTCGTTGCCGCAGCGATCACGGCGTTCGTCGCATTTCTCCTCGATCGCCGGAAAGAATTCGCCTTCTTTGCCGCCGCGGCGGTCATCGCTTCAGCGGCCGTTCCGCTTCTCTACCGGCGCATGCCCGGAGCATCCGCCGCTGCCGGATTCCGACCCATCACTTCGCGTTTTTTCATCCGGCTCCTCCAATCGTTCTCCGTCTCCGCGCTCGATGCCACCACCGTTCGACGCGCCGCATATGTCGTGGCGGCGCTCGCGCTGATCGGCGCCATCGCGTTGATGAAACGTGACCGCGTTCGCGGCACGATCGTTATCGGCATGGCCGTGCTGCCGGTGGCGGTCAGCCTGCTGGCGCTTTGGAAGCTGCGGCACTGGTACTCGGTCCGTTACGTTGCCACCGCGTTGCCGGCCTACCTTCTCCTCGCGGCGATCGGAATCAGCGCCATCCTTCAACTGATTCTGCGACGACGCAGCGCGATCGCCATTCCTTTCGTTGCCATCCTCGGCGCGGCGCTCATCGTTCGCGAAGGATGGCCCGCCGCACGGACGGAGCCGTATCGCAAGCTGAACTGGCGCGTCATCGCTGCGACGATCCTCGAGCATGCCCACGCGCGCGACACCGTGCTGACCACGAACGACTGGTCGTACGTCTGTCTCGATTTCTATCTCCGCCGCCTGCCGCCGCGCGTGCGGCTTCTCAGCGCCGGCGAATCGTCAACGCGCGCGGCCAGCGTCGCCGCGCACAACACGCCGTTGTGGATTGTCAGCGCCGGTTTTCACCGACCCGGCGACATCGGCGACTGGAGTTGCCAGTTCCCGGTCGTGCTGGCCAGCCCGCTCGAATCGTTCCGCCTGCACTACGCAAGCGGCATCCAGCACCTGTTGCTCAATCGCCTCACGCCCGCGGATACGCGTGCGCTCACCGCCCGCTACCCATCGCACGTCATGCACCTCGGCAACGAAAGCGCTTTCTTCCTCGGCGGCGGCTGGTACGGTCCCGAAGGCGAGAGCGGCGATCTTTCGCGATGGACGAACGCCGAGCCGGTGTCGGTGATGTTGATCGCGTCCGCGTCGATCGATCATCGCGTGCTGCTTCGGATGGCGCCATTCGATTTTCGAGGCGCGCCTCCGCAGGTTGCGACGATCTCGCTCAACAACGCGCCGCTCGCGCAGATCACGCTCGCTCGCGACTGGAAGGACTATCCATTCGATGTGCCTCGCGCGCGCTGGCGCGACGGCGTGAACTTCCTGACCATTGCCTTCTCACGCGCGAACGTTCCGGCATCCGTCGATCCAAACTCGCGCGACATCCGTCCGCTTGCCGGACGATTTAATCTGATCGCGGTGATGCCGGCCGGCAGCGTCGCAAAACCCGCCGACTCGCGCTCGGAACTGACGCGCGCCTTTCGCATCAACGAACCTGCGGGTGAGCTGCTCGACGAAAACGCATGGTGGCGCGGAAGCACGAAGCCGGAGAAGCACCCGAATCGCGCTAGCCTCACGGCGCTCCTGGGCCGGCTCGGCTTCGATCCTCAAGCAACGATTCCGAAACTCGATCGCGGTGACGTCGATATCGAGAAACTGTCCGAAACGGTGGCGTACGACTCCGGCTGTCTCAACGACAGCGATTTTCTCCACCTCGCCTACGCCACTCTCGTCAACCGCACCATCGACGCTGACGGCGAACGTTATTTCGCGAGCGCACTGACAAAGAAGGAGACACGCGTGGGAGTCGCTCGCGCGCTAGTCAACTCAGAGGAGCTGAAGACGACGTTGCGGTAAGGCCGGATCGTGAGGTGGAATTGATAATTGACAATTGATAATTGACAACGGAACCGTCGGCCGTTCCGGTTTCTCTCGTTGTTAATTCTCAATCGTCCATTCGTGTTCGTCGGGCAACTGACAATTGATCATTTGACAGCGGAACCGTCACTGATCCGGCTTGTCAAGTTGTCAATTGTCCATTGTCAATTCCGTGTGTGAGCTACCGGCGCGCGATTACGGCAATCGAGACGTCGTCTTCGGGTGGCTTTCCGCCGGTGAAGAGATTCCACTCACAGACGAGCGTGTCGACCAGTGCGGCTGCCGAGGCGGCGGTGTTCCAGCCGGCGATGGTGTCGACGTACGAATCGCCAAACTCGCGCTCGTTCGCGTTCCGGGCCTCGGTCAATCCATCCGAGTGGAAAAGCAATCGTTCGCCGCGATCGAGCGAGCCGTTGATCTCCTGCCAGACCATTCCGGTTTTTACGCCGAGCGGGTACGAACCGCTGCCGATACGATCGATGACTTTTCCTGCGGCGATCTTCACGATCTGCGGATGACCGGCGACCGTGGCGATGAACGTGCCGTCGCGATCGAACAAAAAGTAGCAGCACGAAAAGAACGATCGCGGTCCGCCGGTGCGGCAGAGGATGCGGTTCAGCGAGCTGATGATCGAGGCAGGCGACGGATCGACATCAAGTTGCGTGCGCCACGCCGCGTGTGCGACGGCCATCACCAGACCCGCCGCCATTCCGTGTCCCGAGGCATCGCCGAAAAGGACCGCGAGGCGGCCGTCGGGAAGGGGAACGAAATCGTAGATGTCGCCGCCCACCGTGTTGGCGATCCGGTTGAACGCTGCGATCTCGTATTCCTCCGTCTGCGGAGGATGTTTCGGAATCAAATCCGCCTGCAGGTCGCGCGCGAGCTCGAGCTCGTCACGGAACTTGATCTTGTCGATCAACTCCATCGCCAGCAGCAGAACCATGAGCATGAAGGAGGCAGCCATCTCGAACAGTTGCCAGGAAGTCCTGAAGTGACTGCGCCAGCTCAGGGCATCGAAGAAGCAGAAGAAAAACCATACGAACGCGACGAGAAACACCACGCGCCGCTGCGGCGTGAGGCGCTTGGCCAGGCCGAGGAGCATGGCGCTGCGGGTGCGGACGAAGCGACGCAAACGCCGGGGATCGGCGTCGATCTTCGACTGATAGTCGGCGATCAGCATCTTCCGCGTCTCGGGCCATTCGAGCGCGTAGAGGTTTGTCACATCCTTCGTCTTGAGCGACGAGATCGTGTCTTTTCCCAGCTCCACCCAGTCATGCAGCTCCGCCACGGGTCGATTGTACGTAAGAAGCCGCGAGGGGGTTCCGGAGGGATAGACTGCGAGGATGCG
>DATAMS010000386.1:0-6984 GCA_036260495.1 Thermoanaerobaculia bacterium | reverse complement strand
GTGCGTAGCCGAGTCCGGGCGCGAATTTCTGGCCATCGGCGATCGCCCACTTCATGAAGTCGACCATCGCCTTGCTGCGCGCTTTGTCCGACGGATGTTGATAGAGAAGCATCCAGGTGAACGAGGCGATCGGGTAAGCATCAGCGCCATCGGGATCTGTGATCGAGACGCGGAAGTCGTCGGGCATCGTCACGCCGGCGGCTGCCGCTGTTACCGATTCAAGCGATGCCGTGACGTACTGGCCAGACTTGTTCTGTACAGGGCCGTACGGAATCTTGTTTTGCAGTGCATAGATCAACTCGACGTAGCCGATGGCGCCGGGCGTCTGGCGCACAAGACCCGAGACGCCTTCGTTCCCTTTCGCGCCGACGCCCGCGGGCCAATTGACCGAGGTGGCCACGCCAACCTTCTCTTTGTAGTCGGGCGACACCTTCGAGAGAAAGTCGCAGAAGATGTAGGTCGTGCCGGAGCCGTCGGAGCGATGAACGACAGCGATGTCCGTCGCCGGAAGCGCGACTCCTGGATTGAGTTGCGCGATCGCAGGATGGTTCCATTTCGTGATCCTGCCGAGGTAGATGGTGGCGAGAACGGGACCGCTGAAACGCAGCGGTTGTGTCACGCCGGGAACGTTGTAAATCGGCACGACGCCGCCGAGAACCGTCGGGAAGTGCAGGATCGGAGCGGGAGCGTTCTTGAGCTGCTCATCGGTCATCGGACCGTCGCTCGCTCCGAAAAAAACCGTTTGCGCGGTCAACTGTTTGATCCCGCCGCCGGAGCCGATCGGCTGGTAGTTGATGCGAACGTCGGGATGCGATTTCTGGTACTCGTCAAACCACTTGGAGTAGATGGGATTGGGGAAGGTCGCGCCGGCGCCGTTGATGGTCAGCGGGCCGGATTCGCTCGCCCCTGGCTGCGTCTTCGACTCGTTTGTCTGACACGCCGTGAGGGCAACAGACAGAAGGATTACGAGCAACGTTCGTTTCATGGCGCGCAGGGTACGGGCTCACGTAGGCGAGGCGATGCAGGGCGTGTAAATTCGGTGTGAAGGGAGCCTGCTGAGTACGCGGTGAAGCCGGTCCGACGCCTGCTGCCGGACCGGAATCTCATCAACAAAATCCTGCCGGTGTACGACGCCGTAGGAAACGTAGGTCGGACTCTCCAGTCCGACTGCCCTTGACGTTCCGCCGCAGGTGAGGTCGGACTAGAGAGTCCGACCTACGTTTGTTTTGCGATTACTGCTTCACTTGCTTCAGCGTCTCCATCTCCATCGCCACCACTTCCTTCGGCAGCGGCGCGTAGCCGAGCGGCGCGGCGAACTGCTGGCCATCGGTCAGAGCCCAGCGTGCGAACTCCACCATCATCCGCGAGCGGACGACATCGCGCGGTGACTGTTGCAGCAGGAGCCAGGTGAACGAGGAGATCGGATAGACGTTGTGGCCGGGCGCGTTCGTGATCGAGACGCGGAAATCCTTTGGCATGTTCTTCACCGCTTCGGCAGCCGCGTTCGTAACCGTCTCCGTCGATGCCCGGACAAACTCACCGGCCAGGCTCTGCACGGTGCCGTACGACATCTTGTTCTGCAGCGCGAAGATCAACTCGACGTAGCCGATCGACGATGGCGTCTGCTTGACGAGACCGGCGACGCCTTCGTTGCCCTTCGCGCCGACGCCCGCGGGCCAGTTGACCGAGGTGGCCACGCCCACTGTTTTGCGATAATCGGGCGACACTTTCGAAAGGTAGTCGCACCAGATGTAGCTCGTGCCCGAGCCGTCGGAGCGGTGAACGACCGTGATCTCGCTATTCGGCAGACTGACTCCCGGATTTGCGGCCGCGATGGCAGGATCATTCCAGCGTGTGATCTTGCCGAGGTAGATGTCAGCGAGGACTTTGCCGGGAAAGCGAAGCTCGGCCTTGACCTCGGGGATGTTGTAGATCGGAACGACACCGCCGAGCACCGTTGGCAGGTGGATGATGCGGAAACCGGCGGCGAGGATCTGATCGTTCGTCATCGGACCATCCGAGGCGCCGAAGAAGACCGTGCCGGCCGAGAGTTGGCGGATGCCGCCGCCGGAACCGATCGGCTGGTAGTTGATCTCCGCGTTCGGATGCGCCTTGTGATACTGGTCGAACCACTTCGTATAAATCGGACTCGGGAACGTCGCACCGGCGCCATTGATTTGAACGGTTTGCGCGGATGCAACGGTGGCGAGCAGCAGGGCGGCTGCGAGGAAGAGCTTCTTCATGGTCATCTCCTAAAAATTGACGAGCATTTTCAGCTCGTAGTTCGTGGTGTTCGGGGCTGCGGGCGTGAGGCCCGAACGTTTGAGAGAATCGCGATCGAACAGGAACGCAACGGCCTTCCCGCTCAGATTCGGTACCCAATAGGCGATCCCGTCGATGTCGCGCTTCTGCTTCTGTGAATGAAGGGCATCGTTGGGCAGGAAGTCATCGTGACGGATCAGCGCTTCCCAGCCGGTCGTGCCGAGCTTCGGCGTAACCCACAGCGACCAGCCTTTGGAACTGATTTGCGGCTTCGAGGCAGACGTCCGGTCCTTCGCGCGCAGCACTTCGAAACCGGCATTGCCGAGTGCGTGCTCGTACGTGATCTGTCCGATTGTGCGTTCCCGTTTTGCAGTGCCGACGTAGTGGTCATCGATGACGAAGCCCGTGAGCCGCAGGCCCTTCAAGTCCGGACCGCCGAGCGGAAACGGTCGAAAGCTTCCGCGCACCTCGAAACCCTTCTCGTTGTTGACCTCAGCCTTGTTGTAGTTCTCGCCGTTGTAGAAGCCGGCGTGTACGTCGCCGTAGTTGCCGTTGAACGCGTAGTGGCCGGAGAGCCCGGAATCCGCCGACGAGATCAGGCCAGCCCGCTCCGCGAACATCGTCCCCTGGAAGCGATAGCGGTAAATGCCCTCGGTGTAGTCGAGGTACGGCGTCTGCTGCTGGCCGAATCGCACCCACGACCCTTTCGTCGTCCAGTCGTCGAGGTTCAACTGCGCGTAGCCGTACTTGAGACGGAAGACCTGGCTGCCGCTGAGCGACGGTCCGGTGCTTGTCTCACGCGATACGTCCGGCGTGACGCGGAAAAAGATCCAATGATTCAGGTTGCCCGTGACGTTGATGTAGGCGCGGGTGATGTTGAACGAGCTGGGATGAATGACGTTGCCGTCCGCGTCTTTCGTGGTCGGGGAATCGGCGTAGGTGTAGTCGCCGTAGATCGTCGTTCCAATATTGAACTTCGGCGTATCGTCCGGCGGTGTCACGCCTTCCGCCGGCGTGACCTGCGCGAGTGCGCCTGATGCGCCGGCCACGATCGCCGCCGCGGCGAGGAAACGGGCTGCCCAATTGCGAATCTTCATTACCTGCAAGCCTCCATTTGATTGGGCGGATGGTAGGTTTGGAGCCTGCACTCGGCATGCGTCGCGCGTAAACTCAGCGTGAACGGCGCGGAAAAACGGCGCATGATGATCACGCCAGAGGAGAGTTGAATGTTCCGACGAATCGCCAATCTGTTCCGCGGATTTCTGAGTCTCTTCATCGGCAGCGTGGAGCGCCAGAATCCGGAAGCGCTGCTCGAAGTGGAGAAGGAGAACATCCGCCGGCAGATCGCGAACTACAACCAGGGCCTGGCCGCGCACGCCGGTCTCTGCGAGCGGCTGATGACGCAGGTCAAACGGCTGGAGCAGGAAGAGCGGGAGCTGCGCGCCAAGACGGCGGCGAACCTTCGCGCCGGCAATCGCGATCTGGCCAGCCAGCAGGCGTTGCGTCTTCAGACCGTGCAGCGCGAGTTGGTCGAGAATCGGACGCAGCTCGAATCGGCCGAAGGGACGTGCAAAGAGTTGCTGCGCGCACGCGACGTCTCGGTGAAGGCCGCGCAAGTGAAAATTGAGTCGCTCAAGACGAGTCTCAACGATCTGAAGATCAAGCGGGCCACCGCCGAGTTGAATGAGATGGCGTCAGGGATGATCTCGCAGATCGGCGGCTCCGGCGACACGCTCAACCGCCTGCACGAGATGCTGGAAGAAGAGCGCGAAAAAGCCGCCGGACGCGCCCGCGTCGCACGCGACACGCTCCACACCACCGATTTCGAAATGCAGGAGCACGAGCAAAAAGCGCTCGCCGATCAGGCGCTGGCGGATTTCGCGGCAAACGAGGGATTGGCGCTGGAGCCGCCGAAGGCCGTCAAGGCGATCGCGGCGGAGCAGAAGAGTTTGGGGCCGAAGTCGGATTAGTTACGAAGTACAAGAAGCGTTTCACGCGGAGCCGCGGAGAGGCGGAGTCGGTTGTTCCGCGATCTCCGCGTCTCCGCGTGAAACGCTTTTCTCCCACACCCCACACCCCAAAATCAAATCCCCTGAATATGAATCGATCCATTCGTCGTGCGCAGCCGGAGATCCGGGCCGCCGCCGTTGATCGTGCCGCGGAGCGTGTGCTTTTCCTGTTTGCCGCGCGTGGTTACCGTGAGGTCGGATTCGATGCCGCCGTTCGTCGTTGACGCATCGATGCTCGCGGCCAGTTTCCGCGGCAGGCGCGCGTTGATGCCGCCATTCGTCGTTTCCAGGCGGACGACGTGTCCGGCCGTGACGGAGGTCAGCTCCGCTTCGATCCCGCCGTTGGTCGTTTCTGCATCGAGATCGCCGGCGCAACGCGCCAGCCTGATGTGACCGTTCGTCGTCTCCACGCGATGAGAGCCAGTGACGTCGCTCGCTTCGACTGTTCCGTTCGTGTTCTCGATCTGCAGATTCATCGAGCGCGGCACCATCACCTCGTACGTGACCGAGAGGTTCACGCTCGTGCCGGCGATCCACTCGAGAATGCCGTCGCTCGACTTCGGATACTTCGTGTCGATGCGCAGGCCGCCGTTCGGCTGCGACACGGCCAGGGTCAGCGCCTTCATCGCACTGCGCGCGGCATCGCCGTCGCGGCTTTCGACATGCTTCACGGCGTGAACGTGAATCTTTGGCTGATCCCACGCGCGAATGTTGATGTGCCCGTTCGTATTCGACAGCGAGAAGACCGCGCCCGGCCGGACATCGAATGTGCGGTCGAAAGGCTCGTCCAAAGTCGATGCACTCGCGGCCGCGGCAGCAATCGTGAGGAGGGCGGTGAACAGGAATCGTTTGAGCATGTCGTCGTGTCCTTTTTGTGCGGTGAATTAGTGGATTAGTGATTAGTTGATTAGTGGATCAGAGATCAGAGGAGTAGAGATCAGAATGAAGGAACGCCACTGCCTTTCCTAGTCCACTAATCTACTAATCACTAATCCACTGCCGCTCATTACGTCCCGCATCTCCGCAGGTTGCAGCTACAATCCGCGATCGTGAAACGTGGCGTCGCGGTAGCACTCCTTTTCGCGACGCTCGCGGTCATCCTTGGCGTCCTGCTTCTGCGGATGCGCGGCCCGTCGCCGCTGCCGGAAACCGCGCCCCCCTCTTCGTTCTCCGCTCTGCGCGCCATCGCCTTCGAGCGCGAGATCATCGGAACTGTTTCGCATCCGGTTGGAACTGCTGCGCACGACGCCGTCCGCGAACGCCTTGCCGACCGTTTTCGCGCCCTCGGATACGACGTCACCATCCAGCGCACGTTCGCGTGCAGCCCATACGTGACCTGCGCGCCGGTTGCGAACATCGTCGCCCGCACTCCCGGCGACGCGCGACCGGACACGCTCATCCTCGCCGCGCACTACGATTCCGTGCCGGCCGGACCCGGCGCTTGCGACGATGGCCAGGGCGTGGCCGCGCTCGTCGAGATCGCTCGCGCGCTGCGCAACGAACGCTTCCGCAATCCGATCGTCTATCTCATCACTGATGCCGAGGAGGTGGCGCTGCTGGGAGCGGAAGGCTTCGTCGCCGATCCGAACCTGCTGCGCAACGCCGCCGGAGTCATCAACATCGAAGCGCGCGGAACCGACGGACCCAGCTTCCTTTTCGAGACCAGCCGGCAGAACGAATGGATCGCGCGCACGATCGCAGCCGTGCTGCCGCAGCCGGCCACGAGCTCGCTTTACTACGACATCTACGAGCTGCTGCCGAACGACACAGACCTCACCGTCTTCAAACGAGCCGGTCTGACGGGAATCGGATTCGCCAACATCGGCCAGCCCGTTCACTACCACTCGCCGCTCGACAATCTCGACAACGTCACGCTCTCCACGCTGCAACATCACGGCGATCACATCCTGGCGATGGCCCGCGCTCTCGCAGGATCCGATCTGCGGCAGACAAGCCGAGGAAATGCAGTCTGGTTCGATGTGCTCTCGTTCTTCGTGGTCTGGTGGCCGCAGCGCTACTCGCTCGCGGTCGCCATCCTGTCGCTGATCGCTCTGATTGCCGCATCGTTCCTGATGACGCGCGACGGACGAACGAAGCCGCGCGCGATCACCCTCGGCGTCCTGTCGTTCTTCCTGACGATCATCGCCTCGCTGGTGGTCGGCCTCGCCGGAAACTGGCTGGCCGGCTTGCGCGCTGGCGGAACGGTTTGGGTCGCGTATCCCGGCACCGCGATCGCCACCGCCTGGCTGATCGGAATCGGCACCGCCATCGTCATCGCGCAACGCTTCATCAAATCCGCCGGCGTCGACGGCCTCTTCCTCGGACACGCAATCTGCTGGTCCGCGATCGCCATCGCACTTGCCATCGCGTTACCCGGCGGCAGCTACCTCACGATCGTGCCCGCGTTGGTCTTCGCGATTTGCGCGCTCCTTCGCGCGACCATGAAGCTGAGCGAGGGAGTGTCGGCGATTCTTTGTGCCGCGGCCGCATCGATCCTGATCTTCCCGCTCGGCCTGGCGCTCTACGTCGCCCTCGGCAAACCGATCCTGCCATTCATCGCACTGCTGATCGCGCTCGTCGCTACGACCTTCGCACCGCTCATCGCCAGCATGCCGTCGCTGAAGCGCCCGATCCTCATCACGCTTGCCATCGCGTTGATCGCCTGCATGGTCATCGCGAACCTTTTGCCCGCCCACACGCCCGATTCTCCGCG
>DATAMS010000371.1:0-23115 GCA_036260495.1 Thermoanaerobaculia bacterium | reverse complement strand
GCCGCCATGGCGCTGTTTCAATGATGCATAGAGGGCCCAGTCGGGTAGCCACGTGTTATCGCTCACAAACGATATGAGAGACTCGCGCTGCTGCTCCAACGCGTGTTCATTGAAGTGCGCAAACGAGCGGCGCAGCAGATCATCCTTGGAGGCGGCAACGCTGGCAAAATCGATCTTACCGGAACCTGGGATTTCTTCGATCGCATTGGACGGCAGCAACCCGCCCTCAAGCAATCGCTGCGGTGAGATCAGCAACGGATTGCCAGCGTAAGACGAGAGGCATCCGTACGGTGAATTACCGTAGCCTGGCACGTTCAATGGCAACACTTGCCAGATGTGTATCCCTGCCTTCTTTGCCCAATCGAGAAATGCGAGCAATTCATCGCCGAGGTCGCCAATGCCGTAGGGGCCGGGAAGCGACGTTGGATGCAGGAGGACACCGGCGGCGCGGTTATTGTCTTTAGTTGCGATCGGGGAAGTGTGGGTCATTTTGCACGAAGACAATTAACCACAGAGACACAGAGAGCACAGAGATGTCTTTGTGTCCTCTGTGTCTCTGAGGTAATGGGTTTCATTGAAATCAAGAAAGCGCCTCGGGGCTTATCGATAACTTCTCCCCCAATGCATCGAAATGCTGCATCCAACGATTCGCACTGGAAGAGCCGTTCGACGCCTTTAACGGCCGCACGGTTTTCATCAGCCGGTAGTAATCGTTTTGCGCGCGTCGAAGATCGACGTCGACGCCGGACTCGCGAACCACTGCCACGAGCGTTTCCCAACGTTCGAGCAGCTCCAGGTCATCGGGGTTTTGCGACACGCTTTCTGCCGCGCGCTGAACCGCACGCGTGAGTGACATCAGCGTCGTCTCGTCGAGCACGACGCGCTCGTCGCGTGCTTCACGCAGGCGCGACTCCATCTCGCCGAGAGGCAGTTCGCTGGCGGTGGCCATGCGCCGCAGTTGCATGTTGACGTCGAATTCCGCGGCGGTGCGCAACACCTTCGGCAGCGGGACGCCGAGGGCGGCATGAAAACGGGTCAGCGGGTCATAGCGCTCGTGCAGTTGCCGGAACGCTCCCTCGGCCTCACTCAGCGTGGCATCGCATAGAACGTTGAGGATGCGCCGCTGTTCATCGCGAAAGAGCGAGCGGATCGATAGCAGCGACTCCTCCTCGAAATGTTCGTCGAGCACCCGGATGACGGCAGAGACGCCGTTCACGCGCATGTCTTCGCTGAGCGCCGTCTTCATCGCTTCGTAGTCGCTCGCAGTCGTCGATGCCTTCACGCCGCCGGTGAGCTCGGTCTCGCCGAGGTGAATGACGGTGAAATCGAAGGACGCTTCTTCGTGCGTGATCAGCGACGTGACGACGATCGAGCCAATGGCCATGCGCGAGCGGCCGGCGCGGAACGACTCGAAGTCGGTCTGGCGCACGCGATAGCAGTAGACGAGATCGTCGTGCGCGAAGTTGTCGAAGAGCGATGCCACGGCGTAGTGCGCGGCCACGCGGCGAAGATCGACGCGCGTCGGTTTCACTTCGCGCTCGTAGATCTGGCGCGCGTCGCCGCGGTGCGGCAGGTTGCTGCGCGCGCTGGCGATGCGCGCAAGAAACTCCGGCTCCAGGCTGCTATCGGACACTTTCTCCGCCAACTGAATGACGCGCGCCGCGTAGTGCAGCACCTGCACGGTCTCGATGCCGGAGAGGTCGTTGAAGAACCAGCCGCAGCTCGTGTACATGAGCATGGCGTTGCGCTGCATTTCCAGCAGTTCGAGGACGGTGACCTTCGCGGCGGCGCTCCGATCATCGTCCTTCATCTGCCGCGCCAGGAAGCGCTCGACATTGTCTTCCGAACGATCCAGCACGACCTCGATGTAGTCGTCGCGCGCGCCCCACGGATCGCGCAACAGCCGGCCGCCGCGCATCTCGAAAATCGCGATGCACTCGTCGCGCAGCCAGTCGAGCGCGGCTCGCAGCGGTGCGCGCCACTGCTGATTCCATCCCGCATCGCCGCCGGTGCTGCAGCCGCAATCGCGCTCCCATCGCCCGAGGCTGTGATCGCAGCTCCACGCTGTTCGCTCGGCGATTTGCACTTCATGCGTCGGAGGCGTGGCCGCGAGAAACTGGCCGTAGTTCGCGATGCGCGACAGCTTCTGCTCGTCGATGTAGTCGAGCGCGTAGGCCAGGGCCATGTCGCCGTTGCGATGATGGTGGCCATACGTTTCGCCATCGGTGGCGATGTTGACGAGTTGCGGATGATTGCGTCCCTCGCCGAATGCGCCGAGGAGGCGGTGCGCGAAGTTTTCGCCGCGTGCGAGCAGGCGCTCGAAGGCGACAGCGCGCGAGATCGCGCCGTCGTAAAAGAAAATGTCGATCGATCGTCCCGATGGCAGATTGCAGCGATACGGCATCGTCGGATCGATCGCACCGGAGTGCTCGGTCCACCGCTCGTCGCCGGTCTTTCGCCAGCGAAGCGCCTGATGCGGCTCGAGGATCGTGAAGGCGATTCCCATCGCCGCCAGCGCTTCGAGCGAAGCAACATCGACGGCCGTTTCCGGCAGCCACATCGCCTCCGGTTTGCGGCCGAATCGATATTCGAAGTCGCGGATACCCCACCACGTCTGCGTCTGCTGATCGCGAAGGTTCGCAAGCGGCATGATCATGTGGTTGTACGCCTGCGCGATTGCGGAGCCGTGGCCGTCGAAGCGCGCCCGGCTGAGGCGGTCGGCGTCGATGATCGCAGCGTATGTCTCCGGATCGCTCTGCTCGAGCCAGGAGAGAAGCGTGGGCCCGAAGTTGAAACTGATCGCCGAGTAGTTGTTGACGATCTTGACGATGCGGTCTTTGGCGTCGAGGATGCGCGACGAGGCATTCGGGCCGTAGCACTCAGCCGTGATGCGCTCGTTCCAGTCGTGGTACGGCGTGGCGGTGTCCTGCGTTTCCACCGCTTCGAGCCATGGGTTCTCGCGCGGCGGTTGATAGAAGTGGCCATGAATGCAGATGAAGCGGATGCGCATCGGGAGCGGGAGAATATCAGCGCCCGAGAAGCTCCAACACCCCGCGCAGAGGGATGTGGAGCCAGTCGGGACGGTTGTTCAACTCGTAGCTGATCTCGTACAACGCTTTCTCGATCAACCGCACGTCGAGCAGGACCTGCAATTCCTCGACTGTGCGAGGCAAGTGCGCGGCATCGCCGCTCTCGGCGAGATAGCTGCGGAGGAACGCGGCGCAGACCCAGCGATACCAGAAGCCAGCGCCCGTTTCCGCCGCCGCCAAATCCTCGGCACGGATGAAGGAGTGCTGCAATTGTCCGCGAAGCAGTGCGTGCGATGCGTAATGGAACGACCGGAGCATTCCCGCGACGTCGCGCAATGCGCTACGTTTGATCCTCCGCTCGCTCAATGGCCGCGCCGGCTCGCCTTCGAAATCGATGATGATGAAGTCGTTGCCGCTCTTGAGGACCTGTCCAAGATGATAGTCGCCGTGAATGCGGATGCGTAGACCGCTCATACGGCCATCGAGAATCCGGCGCACGCGTTTCTGCAATTCCTCTTCGCGCTGCAGCAGCTCGTCGGCGGCGGGATTTCCCCTGGCGCGTTTACGCAGGAGCTGCATCGTTTGCACGATCTGAGTGCGGATGTGCTGGTAAATCGAGCGTTGATAATGCGGCGTGATCGGCTCCGGAGCGAATGCCGGAATGTCGTTGCGCGACGCCAGAGCAAGATGCATTTGGGCCGTGCGCTTGCCGAGGAGCGCGGCATCTGCCAAATAGACGCCGATCAGCGCATGAGCGGCTTCAGGAGACGGTCTGGAAGCGAACGCGAGGAGCGATTCGTTCGACGCCGTCTTTGCTATTTGCGATGCGGCGGTCGAGTCGCTGAGGATCGTTTCGAAATAGCGGCCGATGGAATCGAGCGTGTACGTCCAGGCGTCGCCGGCGTTTGGCGCGTAAGCCTGAAGAACTGCGATCGTTGAGGGCTCACCGCGCGTTGACGGCTCATATTGAATCGAGCCAGCAAGCTGCGGCGTTCCTCTAAATGATGTCTCTTCATTGAGGAATCGCGTCATTTCCAGATCGGGATTGACTCCGGCTTCGAGGCGACGGAAGATTTTCATGAAGAAACGGTCGCCAAAGAGCAAGGCGGTATTGCTTTGCTCTGTCTTGAGAAGCTGAATCGGCAGGTCGCCGCCGTCGCCGCGCAGGCCGCGGTAGCCGCGCGCCGGCGTACCAGAGACGACGGCGTGGTCGGTCTTGAGCGCCCGGCGGCGGGCGATGGTGTCGAGCAGCGCCGATCCGAATTTCGCATCTGCAAGCGGCTCGTATAGCAATTTCCCCTCGCCGAGACGGGCGATCACCGCGGGAGCGTTTGCGCCATCCTGCTCACTGGCTCGGCGCGCTTGCATGATGCCGAGGGGAACGACATACGTTTCGGGCTCACCGTCCGCGTAGTCGATGTGAACAAATGCAAGAACGCCCGCGTCGCCTGGCAGGGCCACAGTTCCCTGCAATTGCAACGACGTGATTGTCCGCGCTTTGCCGCTGAACCAACGGCGCGTCCGCACATAGGCTTGGAGTGCTCGCCGGAGGACGCTACGATTGGCGTCGGACAGAACGTCGTCGAGAGTCGTTGCCGCAATCAGCGGTGCTTCTTCACTCGGCGCCGTAACCTCGGCATGCTGGCGTTCGAGTACAAACCAGTAGAAGGCGAACGGACTGAGGTTGAGGAAATAGGGCCTGTCGCCGATCTCGGGGAATCGCGTGCCGCCGGACAGCTCGACCGGTACCATGCCCCGGAAACCGGATAGGTCGACTTCGAAACACTGCACGAGCCGGGAGAGATTGGCGACGACAAGAATGATCTCGTCGCCATAACGACGCACGAAGGCGAGGATTTTACGGTTCTCGGGGTGCAGAAACTCCATCGTTCCGCGGCCAAAGGCCTGATAGCGATTACGTTGCGCGATCAGCCGCTTCATCCACCATAGCAGCGAATACGGGCTCGATTGCTGCTGCTCGACGTTGACCTGCTCATAGTGATATTGCGGATCGATGATCGCAGGCATGTAGAGCTGCTGCGGATTTGCTTTCGAAAAGCCGGCATTGCGATCGGGACTCCATTGCATTGGCGTGCGGACGCCGTTGCGGTCGCCGAGGTAAATGTTGTCGCCCATGCCGATCTCGTCGCCGTAATAGATGATTGGCGTGCCTGGAAGCGAGAATAGCAATCCGTTCAGCAGATGAATGCGCAAGCGGTGATTCTGGAGCAGCGGCGCGAGACGGCGGCGGATGCCGAGGTTGATGCGGGCCTGACGGTCGGAGGCGTAGGTGCGCCACATATAATCGCGGTCTTCCTCAGTGACCATCTCCAACGTCAGCTCATCGTGATTGCGTAGAAACATCGCCCATTGGCAATTCTCAGGAATCGACGGCGTCTGCGCCATGATGTCGATGATCGGGAAGCGGTCTTCCTGCGCGAGCGCCATGTACATGCGCGGCATGACCGGGAAGTTGAAGGCCATATGACATTCATCGCCGTCCCCAAAATACGGCAGCGAGTCCTCGGGCCACTGATTCGCCTCGGCCAGCAGCATCTTGCCCGGGTATTTGGCATCGACGTGAGCGCGCAGCGATTTCAGGTAGGCGTGCGTCTCGGGAAGGTTCTCGCACGTCGTGCCTTCGCGTTCGTAAAGATACGGGATTGCGTCGAGCCGGAAAGCATCGACACCCATCTCCATCCAGAAGTCGAAGGCCTTGAGGAGCGCGGCGTGAACGGCGGGATTGTCGAAGTTGAGGTCGGGCTGATGGGAAAAGAAGCGGTGCCAGTAATACGCGTTGGCGACCGGATCCCATGTCCAGTTCGAGGTTTCGTAGTCTTTGAAAATGATACGAGCATCTTTGTACTTCGCAGGCGTGTCGCTCCAGACGTAGAAGTCCCGCCATGGCGTGCCGGGTTTGGCGTGCCGCGATCTCTGAAACCATTCGTGCTGGTCGCTCGTGTGATTGATGACCAGCTCTGTAATGACTTTCAGCCCGCGGCGGTGGGCCTCTTTCAGGAATCCCTTGAAATCGCTCAGCGTGCCGTAGCTGGGATGGACGGCGGTGTAATTGGCGATGTCGTATCCGTCGTCGCGCAGTGGCGAGGGATAGAACGGCAGGAGCCAGATGATGCTTACGCCGAGATCCTGCAGGTAGTCGAGCTTGCGCGTCAGTCCCTGAAAATCGCCGATGCCGTCGTTGTTGGAATCAAAGAACGCACGGACGTGCGTCTGGTAGATGATTCCGTCTTTGTACCAGAGATCGTTCATTGTTCAACGTGCGCTCTCATACCGTTTTCTCATAAGAAGTATTCGAAATCTTGCTCCGATCTTACCTTGCGGCGGATTCGGAAAATGTGCGCCGGGACCACGTTCGGATCGAGTTTGACGTAGTTTCGCGGTCCATGCCAGGTGTAGCGCGCGCCGGAAAGAAGCTCGTGAACCTGGAACGGGCGATTGGCGTCGAGGTTCAGCGCGGTGAGGTCGAGCTCGACATAGCCGGCTTGGGTGTTGTGGGGATCGACGTTCACGATCATCAGCACCGACTCATCGTCTGCGGATTTGCTGTAACAGATGATCTCGTCGTTCGTCGTTTCGTGAAACTTCAGGGTGGTGTTCTGCTGGAGTGCGGGATTCTGGCGGCGGATGCGGTTGACGACGGCGATCAACTCCGTCAGGTCGTCGTCCGCGGGCGGCCAGTGCTTGATCTCGTATTTTTCGGAGTCGCGATATTCCTCACCGCCGGGATCGCGGGCATCGCCGATGCTGCGCTCGAAGGCGGGGCCATAAATGCCGTAATTCGAAGAGAGCGTGGCGGCGAGCATTAGACGGATTACGAATGCAGGGCGCCCACCGTATTGGAGATATTCGGGGAAAATATCGGGAGTGTTAGGCCACGCGTTCGGGCGGAAGAAGTCGCTGACCGGCGGCTTCGTGATCTGTTCGAAGTATTCGGTCAATTCGTATTTCGAATTGCGCCACGCAAAATACGTATACGACTGCGAGAAGCCGGCCTTTCCCAGCCAGTACATTATTTTCGGCCTTGTGAATGCTTCGGCGAGGAAGATCACATCGGGATGGTGTTTCTTGACCGTGCGGATGACCCAGTGCCAGAACGGCAGCGGCTTGGTGTGCGGATTGTCGACACGGAAAACGCGCACGCCGTTATCGATCCAGTAGCGGAAAATGCCGCACAACTCTTTCCAGAGATCGGTCCAGGCGTCGCTCTCGAAGTGAAAGGGGTAAATGTCCTGGTATTTCTTGGGCGGATTCTCGGCGTATTGGATCGTGCCGTCGGGGCGTTTCTGAAACCACTCGTCGTGCTCAGCCACATAAGGATGATCGGGTGAAGCCTGGAAGGCGATGTCCATCGCCAGCTCGATTCCGCGGGAGCGCGCTGCTTCGACCAGGCGCCGGAAATCGTCCAGGGTGCCGAGGTCGGAATGAATTTCCTTGTGGCCACCCTCTTTTGCGCCGATCGCCCACGGGCTTCCGGGATCGCTCGTTTCTGTGCTGACCGTGTTGTTCGGCCCTTTGCGAAAGGTTGTGCCGATCGGGTGAATGGGCGGGAGATAAAGGATGTCGAAACCCATGCGGGCGATGCGCGGCAATTGCGCCTCGACGTCGCGAAACGTTCCATGCCGCCCCGCTTCGGACGCGGCGGAGCGCGGAAAGAGCTCGTACCATGTGCTGAAACCGGCACGCCGGGGATCGACTTCGATGGCGTGCTCGATTGTGTCGCGTGTCGCGAATTTGCGCTCCGCGTTGCGGCGCATGAGATCGAGCAACTCGCCGTGCCAGAGATCGACGACCTTCTCCTCGGCGGCGTCGCTCCCTTCGAGTCTTTTGATCGTTTCGTCGAGGCGTTTGCGATCGCGGTCTGTGGCGCGCGTTGCGGCGGCGCGAATCATGCCGACGCCGGTCTGGAGTTGGACATCGAGATCGTTTCCCGACACGCCAGCATCGACGCGCTTGCGAAGGTCGCGATGCCACGTTGCGAAGTGATCGATCCACGCTTCGAACGCGAAGAAGTAGAAGCCGAGCCGGCCGACCGTGATCTCCGCGCGCCAACGGTCGTTGACGAGCGGAATCATCGTCGTTTCGGTCATTTCCGACTCCGACTCGTGCCGATGCAGGAGCACGGCAGCGAGGAGGTCATGCCCGTCGGCGAAGATGTCGGCTTCGATCGGAACGACGTCACCGATGACCCGCTTGGCGGGAAAACGTCCGTCATCGACGAGCGGCGAAACGCCCTCGATCACGACACGGCGACGCCCATCGAATTGCAGTTCGGGCACGGGGGTGGAAGTGCTAGTTGCGTGCCGTGGATGGGGTTGCTGGGTTGCTCGGTTGCTGGGTTGCCATGTTGTCGGGTTGCCGGGTTTGCGAGGGGTTACCGTCCTGACCATGAACGTGGGCAGTCAGCGATGGGAAACTCGCCAACCTGGAAGCCTGGAAACCTGGCAACCGAGAAACCAGCTACCCAGCAACCAATCACTGTTCCGCCAACGCTCTCCGCGCCGTCATCGCATCATGCAGCGCGAACAAGAGCCGCAGAGCACCCTGATCGCCAAGACGCGCCCGCATCGCCAGCACATGCTCATTTCCTGGCGCGTCCGACGTTGCGCGATCGAGCTGCGCGCGCGGATCGTGGCCGAGGTGAACGGCGGCGCGGGCGCGGTAGAAGGCGACCGAGGGGACCGCGCGATTTTCGCGAATGGGTTGGTAGTCCTCGGATTCGACTTGCGCGAGAAGTCGGTCGGCATCGGCCCAACGGCCCTGCTGTTCGAGCGTGAGCGCGTCGTCGAACGCGTTTCGAACGCCGAGCCAGCCGTTCGTGTCTTCGATCTGTTGCGGACCGTTGATGCCGAGGAGGATGGCGATGATGAGGACGGCGACGGCGGCGATCAGATGGCGTCGCGCGATGATCTCCGAAATGCCGGTTGCCGCGAGCACGGCAACCGCGGGGAGGATCGCGTTTCGCTGCCGCGCGGTCACGTAGAAAACGACGAGGACCGCGAAGCCGGCGAGCGCGAAGATCACGAATGGGAGCAGCTCGCGGTGGCGTTCGCGGGCGAGAAGCACGCCGGCGCCGGCGAGAGCGAGCACGGCGCCGAATGGGATGAATGGGTAGCGCCCGAGGAGCGCGTCTTTGCGCGCCATCGTGGCCAGGTCGTACGCGTCGTGGCTGTGAATCGCGAAGTGCGCTTTGCGCAGCGTGAGCATGAGCGCGGCGCGCGGATAGGCGCGCACGAACGCGAGCGCCTTTGCCGTCCAGAAGCGGTTCGACTCCGCGCGCGTGAGCGGCCGGCCGGCGGAGCGCGAGGCCACGATGCGATAGGCGACGTGGAGGTAGTCGGGCTCGATCGACGTTCGCTCGATGTCGTTGACGATGCGCGGCTGCACGCCTTCGTAGCCGGTCGCGCTCGGGTTCATCCCTTCGTAAAAAACGGTGCCGGGATCCATCAGCACGACTTCGCCGGTGAGCGCGATGTTGACGATCAGCAGCAGAACGAGCGGCACGATGGCGGCCACGATCAACTTCCACGAACGGTTCACGATCGCGATTGCGGCGGTTCCGAGCATGATCACCGGACGGCAGGCGGAGGCCAGTCCGAACAATGTGCCCGAGGTTGCGTTCGACCAGGAGAGGGCAGCGAGTCCCGCGCTTACCAGCAACAGGATCAACGTCTCCGGCTCAGCTTCCGTCGCGCAAACCAACGCGGCCCGGCTGGCGAGAAGGAGCAGCGGTGCGGCGATCATTGCCATCGTTCCGAAGCGGCGCGCGGCGAACGCGCAGCAGACCGCGGCGAAACTGACCATGACGATCTGCAGCGTTCGAATGGCCATCATGCTGGCGCCAAGAAGGCGCAGCAACACGACGAACCAGAGATAGCCGGGGCTGAGATCGGCAAGGCGATCGCGCGGAATCCGGCCGGCCAGAATGCGATCGGCGAATATCAGATATTTCGCGAAGTAGCCTTGATCGTCCAACGTATCGATGAGGTGGACGCGCAGCCACGTGATCAATGCCAACGCGATGAAAGCGGCGAGCAGCAACGCGTGACGGCGGCGCATCGGCGCGAATCTATAGCAGCTTGCGCACAAACGGCCGCGCCAGAATGCCCAGGATGCTTCCGGCGGGTCGCCGCCCGAGGATGGCAAGACGATAGAGCTGCTCGCCGGCGAGGACGGTTGCGATGAGAAGAGAGATGACCGCGCGATTGTGAATCGATGTGCCGATGCCGAGGGCGGAAAAGACGAGGATCACCGCGGCGATGAAGCGGGATTGGCGCTTGTAGTCGTAGCCAAATCGCTCCGCGACGCGCGCCTGATCCGCGGGACTGAGCAACGTCACCAGCGACTCGCGCATGAGCAGCGCATCGCTGACGACGCGTTCCTCCGGCGTCGCGCTGATGGCGATCGACATTCCTTTCTCTTCCGCGAACGGCGAGACGGCGCGGGTGCGATCAGCGATCGTGAAGTAGTAAATGATGTAGGCGAGGAGTCCGATCGCAGATCCCATCGGCCGGCCGATGAGCCATCCAACCAGAAGCCGCAACGATGTCTCGATGAGCAGATAGGCGGTAGCAAGAAAGAGAGGAAGCGGAATGGGCCTCTGCTCCAGGAGGAAGCTGACGCACCACATGGCCAGGCCGACGCCCGCAATGTAGGCGCCGGCAGCCGAGATCAACGTCAATCGTCGCGCCGGCACGCCGAGCTCGCGTCCCAATTCCTCCTGAACCGCAGCGGGCAGGTGGCCCGTCAGCAGCGCCAGCGCGTTCGTCGATTTGCGTTTGCGCTCGCGCGAAAATCCGGCGCGCCATTCGCGCAATCGTTCCGCTTCGCGCTCCGCATCGTAGCGGTCGGTGGTGCGCATGATGTGCATTTCGCGCCACGGCTCGAGCACATACCTCACTCCACCCTGCGCCAGCCCCTCGGCATCCACGACCTCGAAATAGCGCTCCTCCCACAACACCGCCGTCCCCGGAAATTCGGCAGTGGTCAGCGTCTTCGCGGCGCGCGGTGTCCACTGCTTCGGAAAGCGCGACATCAGAATCCACTGCTCCCCATCGCCCGGACGGACGCGGTCGGAGCCGTATGCCTGCATCTCGTTATTGTAGTGCTCGCGCAAATACGGGAGCGCTTCTTGCTGCGGCTGCGACTGAACCACGGTGAGCGACAAACCAGCGAAGGACTGTGCGGTTCTCATCGTCGAAGACGATCTGGCGATTCAGCGCCTCGTCAAAATGGTGCTCAAGCGCGAGGGCTATCAGGTCGACACCGCCGGCGACGGCATCGAAGCAGTGCTCAAGCTCGGCGTTGTCGATTACGACGTCATCATCCTCGACCTCATGATGCCCAACCTAGACGGATTTGCCTTCGTCACCACGATGGCGGAGCACGATCCGGAGCGGCTCAAACGCGTCATCGTCACGAGCGCCGCGTCGCCCGGCGTGATCAAGGAGCGGATGAAGGGGAAGCCGTTCCTGGTGCTGCCGAAACCGTTCGACATTCAGGAGCTGATCGCGAATGTTCGGGCGTGCGTGAAGGCGCAGTGAGGCAGAGATCAGAGACAAGAGATCAGAGACAAATTCCCGATCTCTGATTCTCCTGATCTCTGCTTTCCGATCTCTGCTTTATTTTATTTGCATTATCGGCAAGCCCTTCGCACTACCTCCTGCCGGGAGGTATTTAATGGCTGAACGAATCGGCGTCTACGGCGCAGACTGGTGTGGCGATACGGTGCGAACGCTCCGGCATCTCGACCGCACCGGCGCGAACTACGACTACATCGACATCGATAACGACAAGGCCGGCGAGGACAAAGTCATCGCTCACAACAACGGCAAGCGGCGCATCCCATTGGTGGAGATCACCAGCGACAACGGCGAACCGCAGCGGCTCTCAGTTCCTCGAGACTCCGAGCTCGACGCGGCGCTGAAGCGAAAGTAGTTTGGAACAGAGATCAGGAGGCAGAGATCAGAGGTCGATCGCTGATCTCTGTTCCCCTGATCTCTGATTCACCTCACTACCGGGATCACGTCATTGAGAATCCACAGCGGCCCGATCAGAAGATGCACCGCGTTATGCAAAAACGCCGGCTTCCGGTTTTCGTAAACCGCGTGTCCGATGTATTGGAAAACGATTCCGACGACGAGGACCGCGACATTGACCCAGACCGGCAGCCACACTCCAGCGAAATACATCCCAACGGAAACGACCAGCATAGCGATGGCCAGCCGCCACTCCAGCATCAGGTAGTAAATCGTCGATGCCGCGATGAGCACCATCGCCAGATCGATGCGGATGTGCCCGACGGTCGCGCCCACGCGCGCGAGCAGCCCGATCAGACCAAGCATGATCATCGGAATCCCGAACCGGTGGAACCACTTGTTCCCCTTCGTCCGGTGATAGTCGGCGTAGTCGGCGAAGGATGCGTTGATGTCAGGCATGCGGAAAGTTTAACGCGGACGGTGTCACGCGAAGACGCGAAGACGCGAAAAAACCGAAATGTTGATTGTTGAATGTTGCGTGTTGAATGGCCGAAGGGCCGGCAAGGGGCTGTTCATTCAACATCCAACACTCAACATTCAACATCCAACATTCCGCTTTTCTCTCCGCGCCCTCCGCGTCTCCGCGTGAAACGCTTCTCAACGCGCACACAAACGCATACGAATTCCGCCCCGCGGCCGCAACGTGATCGACGCCTGCGCCTGCACATCGCGCGACACGAGCTCGAAACGCCATTTCTGCGCAAGAGTAGCCACGATCAGCACCGCCTCCATCCAGGCGAACCCTTCGCCGATGCAGATGCGCGGACCGGCGCCGAACGGGAAATACGCCATCTTCGGCCGCGCCGCCTTCGCCTCGGCTGTGAACCGCAACGGATCGAATCGATCCGGCTTCGGCCACCATCGCGGATCGCGATGGGTCACCGCCTGCGCCGCAATCGCCACCGCCCCGCGCGGCACAAGCCAGTCGCCGATCGTCACGTCCTCCATCGCCAACCGGCTCACCGCCCATGCCGGCGGAAACATCCGCATCGACTCGGCCACGACCATCTCCGTGTAGGGCAACCGCGCGTAGTCCGCGGGCTCGGGAAGACGATCGCCGAGGACGGCATCGAGCTCGCGATGCATCGCTGCGGCCGCCTCGGGATTCTGCGACAGCAGACACCACGTCCACGCCAGCGCATTCGCCGTCGTCTCGTGACCTGCCAGAAACAGCGTCATCGCTTCATCGCGAAGCTGCAGGTTCGTCATCCCGCCGCCATCGCCTTCCTCGTCGACCGCAAGCAACAACATCGACAGCAGATCGCCGCGGTCGCCACCCGACTTCCGCCGCTCCTCGATGATCGCGTACACCGTCCGGTCGAGCATCTCGATCGAGCGGCGGAACCGCATCGTCTGCGGCAACGGCAGCTTCCGCAGCAGATTCGCCAGAGGATTCATCAACGCCGGAAAGAGATCGACGAGCTCCGTCAGCGCCTTCCCGATCGCATCCGCGTCGTCGTCGACGTCGGCATCAAACAACGTCTTCGCCACGACTGAAAGCGTGAGCCCCATCATCTCGCGATGGATGTCGCGCTCCTCGCCGTCACGCCACGTCTCCCGCAGCCGCGCCGCGCGCTCGATCATCACCTCGCCGTAATGCCCGATCCGCTCCCGATGAAACGCCGGCTGCGCCAACCGCCTCTGCCGCCGATGCACCTCCTCCTCGGACGTCAGCAACCCCTCCCCAAAGATGATCTTCGACCGCTGCAACACCCTGCTCTTGTGAAACGCCCGATGCTGCGTGACGAGCAACTCACGAATGAGATCCGGATGATTGAAAAGAAAGATCTGCTGCGGCCCCACAAAGAACTGCGCCGCATCGCCATACTCCCTCGCCACGCTGGACAAAAACGGAATCGGATCGCGCTGCAAAACGCGCAGATAGCGGAAAGGGATGACGCTGCGCGGGCCGGGAGGGAGGGTGGGAGCGGCAATCGACGTCGTCATGTTGAGGGTACCGGAGCAGGCATTCGTTTAGCAGCGTATAGTTTAGACGACGCTGCGCGGTCGAGTGCCGCAACACGTGGTGCGCCCAGCCAGCCGCTGGCTATCTCCATTTCTGGAGAAAATCCTGCAGGCCCTGATCAAACCGGATGATCGCTCGTGCGCGCACTCCAAAGGTGTCTGCTATGCGGCGATAGTAGCTCTCGCCTGCACGCAAGTTCACAACGACAACTCGAGAAAATGGACGCTTCCTGGCGGACACGGCCTTCCGAATGAGATTGATCTGGTCATCGTCGCTTGCGATCATCCTCCATCCGATGATGAAAACCTCATCAGCTTCCTTGATCGCCACGGTCTCTAGACTCCGAAGTCGTCGAAGAGTTGGGACGCGCGTGTTCTTGGCACTCATGGGTGGAACAATCAACGGCGTTACGGCCACCGGGCGCCACGAAGTGGGAAAACGAACGCTGGCATGAGGCTTCGTGACACCGACGTACCGAACGGAGCCGGCCTGAGTCGTCGCGACTACGGGCACTCGACGTGCGTCACGGCCTTTTGCGGCCAGCCAATTAAGAGATCCGTGAGGCTTGAGCACAGAGATTTGTGAAGCGCGGCCACCGATGGCCCGCATGACGACCGTCCCGCCAAGAAGTGTCGGGTCGTTAGTAGCGGTCCATCGGAATCGGATGCCGTAGCCACGCCGCGCAGACCAAGGCCCTGCCTGCTCAAGTGCATGTTCGAGGACAATGTCGTAGTTAAAGCTCACGAATGTGTGCGTCGATTCCTTCGAGCCGCATTGTCGCTGCAAAAACTTTATGAGCCGGGCGAGCTTGAGACGCCAACCGATGAGGCCAAAGATACTGTTGATTGCATATTGCACGCGCAGGATAGGGTCGTTGATTGCTGCAAGTACGGTCTTCACCGAGAGACCCTTCAACGCGTCGTCCATGCGGTGGGCGCGATTGAGCAGCGTTTCTATCGATTCCTGTGGTCTGGCGCTTACACGGGTGAGTATTTGTGTTCGATGTCGCTTTGGGCGACCCGCATTTGCAAGGTTTCGAAGTATGGCGTCGTGATGGCGGAAGACATTCATCCCTTCGAGGCCGACCAAGGTTGCAAACGCAACGTTGTCTCTGCGGGCATACTTTGCCAGTATGTGCACGAAGTCCTTAACGAGTGGCACAGGCCGACGGCTCTCCAAGCCTTTCGTGAAACCAGCTCCCACAAAGTACAGCGAACGCATGACGCATAATAGAGGTCACGCCCGAGTAACGCCTCGATTTTGTTGGCTCCGCGCTTTAGCCGTACGTGGCTGGCCTTCATCACGTTTCGCCAGAAAACGGGCTGCACTGCCAAGAGGCCACGTTACGTGGAGCGAAGCGGATTCACAACACGAACGGAACCGTACATCTGGCCGTCGGATAGATCCTCGGAGTACAGGATTCTCGCGCCAGAAGCGTGCGCAGCTTGAATCACCAGCGCATCCCAAAACGAAATCTGATAACGCTGTTCCAGCTCAAGCGCAGCGAGAATCGAGTCGCCTCCGTTGACCACAACCTGCCACGACAAATAGTCCGTCACGATGTCAAGCGTCGCTTTCGCGTCGAGCGGAGGCGCAGCCTTTCGTCGCAGGTTGACCACGAGCTCCTGAAGTATCTGCGTACTCACCACGCCGGACCGATTGCGCCACAACTCCTCAACAAGAGCTTTCGCGCGTTTGTGCTTCACTCCAGCCGCCGCATCGTGCGCGTAGATCAGGATGTTGGTGTCGACGAAATACTTATCGCTCATGCAACTCGTCGCGGGACGAAGGCGGCGTCCAGCGCAAATCGAGCCCTTTTCTCAAGCGCGCGAGTGCTCGGCGCCGGGCGCGCTCGAAGGCCTTCCGCTCGCGCACCATCGACTCCAGTCGGTCCGTCACCAGCGCGCTCACCGAGCGGCCTTCCTCGGCGGCGATGACTCTCGTCTCACGGAGGAGATCGGCATCAAGCTTGAGCGTTACGTTCGTTTTCGTCACGGACCTCGAAGTCATGCAATCGAATGGTACAACCACCCGAGACGGCCTTCCATTCAACACGCAACATTCAACATCCAACATTCAACATTCCGCCCTAAAATCACCCCGAACGCCATGAACGCTCTCCCGCTCATCCTCTTCTTCCTCGCCGTCACCGCCATCGGCTATCGCTACTACTCGGCGTTTCTCGCGGCGAAGGTCATGGCGCTTGATGACTCGCGGGTGACGCCGGCGCATCGGTTCAATGATGGGCAGAACTACGTGCCGACCAACAAGTGGGTGTTGTTTGGGCATCACTTTGCGGCCATCTCCGGTGCGGGGCCGTTGATCGGGCCGGTGCTGGCGGCGCAGTTCGGGTATCTGCCGGGACTGTTGTGGCTCGCCTTCGGCGTCGTTCTCGGCGGTGCCACGCACGACTTCGTCACGCTGGCGGCCTCGGTGCGGCGCAACGGGAAGTCGCTCGCGGAGATCGCGCGGAACGAGATCTCGCCGGTGGCCGGCATCACGGCCATGATCGCCATTCTCTTCATCATCGTCATCGCCCTGGCCGGACTGGGCATCGCGGTCGTCAACGCGCTGGCGGACTCGCCGTGGGGGACGTTCACGATCTTTCTGACGATTCCGATCGCGCTCGTGATCGGCCAGTATCTGCATCGCTCGAAAGCGCCCTACGCGATCCGCAACGGTTCCATCGCCGGCGCGCTCATGGTGCTCGGCGCGGTCGTGGCGGGGCGCTTCATTCCGGGCACGGCGCTCGGGACGATGTTCACGCTGACCAAACCCGAGATCACCATCGCCATCGCCATCTACGGATTCATCGCATCGGTACTTCCCGTTTGGATGCTGCTCTGCCCGCGCGACTACCTCTCGTCGTACATGAAGCTCGGCACGATCGCGCTACTCGTCATCGGCACGATCGTCGTTGCGCCGCACATCTACGCGCCGGCCGTGTCGCAATTCGCGAGCGGAGGAGGCCCGATCATCCCGGGCAAACTCTTCCCCTTCGTCTTCATCACGATTGCCTGCGGCGCGATCTCAGGATTTCACGCGCTGATCGGATCGGGCACGACGCCGAAGATGATCGACAAAGAATCCGACTCGCGGATGATCGGCTACGGCGCGATGCTCTGCGAAGGTCTCGTCGGCTGCGTCGCGCTCATCGCCGTTTGCGCGCTGCATCCCGGCGATTACTACGCCATCAACGTCCCGCCCGCGGTGTTCGCGAAGCTCGGATTGGCCACCGTCAACCTGCAGCATTTCTCGCAAACTGTGGGTGAGACCCTCGTCGGACGCACCGGCGGCGCGGTCTCACTCGCCGTCGGCTTCGCCCAGATTTTCTCCGGCATCCCGCTTCTCGGCGGGCTGATGTCGTACTGGTACCACTTCGCCATCATGTTCGAGGCGCTCTTCATCCTCACCACGATCGACACCGGCACGCGCGTGGCGCGCTTCATGGCGCAGGAGTTTCTCGGCCGCGCCTGGAAGCCGTTCGAGAACACGGCGTGGATCCCGGGCACGATCATCACCACCGGCCTCGTGGTCTTCGCCTGGACGTGGTTCATCCTCAACGGATCGATCTCGCAGATCTGGCCGATGTTCGGCATCGCCAACCAGCTGCTCGCAGCCGTGGCGCTCTGCGTCGGCACCACCGTCATCCTCAACGAAGGAAAAGCTAAGTACGCGTGGACGACGATGTTCCCGCTGGCGTTCGTGACGACGACCACGCTCTACGCCGGCTGGCGCTCGATCTTCGACAACTTCCTCGGGCCGAAGATGATGGCCAAAGATCCATTCACCGGCTACCTCGATACGACGCTCACCGCAATCCTGATGGTTTGCGTCCTGGTCATCCTCACCGCGTCGGTGCGCGCGTGGATGCGCGCGATCCGCGGCGAGAACGTGACGTTCGTCGCCGCGACGGCGGGACCCGATCACGTGCATATGCCCGGCAGCGGCTGTTGCTAGAAACGGAGGGAACATGCTCGGCAATCAGGAAATCATGGCCTTCATCCCCACCCTCGATTACGACAAGGCGCGCGCGTTTTACGAAGGCATCCTCGGACTCAAATTCGTGAGCAACGACGGCTTCGCGATGGTGCTGGATGCGAACGGCACGACGATCCGCGTCGCGAAAGTGCAAAAGGACTGGACGCCGGAGGAGTTCACGATCCTCGGATGGAAAGTGAACGGGATCGAGACGATGGCCGCCGCGCTCACCGAACGAGGCGTAGTCTTCGAGCGCTTCGGTTTCTTCGAACAAGACCCTCTCGGCATCTGGACCGCCCCCTCGGGCGACAAGGTCGCGTGGTTCAAAGATCCGGATGGCAACACGCTGTCGATATCGCAGCACGTGTGAAAAGCGTTTCACCACGGAGACACAAAGAGCACAAAGAAGGCTTCATCTCTGTGACCTTTGTGTCTTTGTGGTTAAAGCCTTTTTGTCATTGCCATGCCGAGCACAAAGACGCAGGCACCCGCGATCGCGGGGCCGAGGTGGGTCATGCTGACGTAGCCGATGACGGGATGGATGGCGATGGCGGTGCAGAAGCCGGCCACGCCTGCAATCGCCAGCGCCTGCCAGAGGCTGCGCGATGGGCGGCCGTAGAGCACGGTGAGGAACATCGCCAGGCCGCATGAGATCAGTGCGCCGCCGAAACCGGCGCGGTCGTGGGCGATGAGCGGCACGAGATGCGGGTTGACCGCGTGCAACTCCGCCGGCGTGATGCCCATGTATTCGACATCCTGCGGAACGAAGACCGTGGTCATGCCGACTGTCATGATCGTGCAGCCGGCGGCGATGATGCCGAAGGTCGCGGCGAGCAAGAGGAGGCGCCCGATACCGTAGCGCGAATGGAAATCGAGCGGCGGACGTGGCTGCCGATCGACGCGGAGCGATCGCGTGAGAACGAGTCCGCCGATGAAGAGTGGCAGCAGTCCGAGCGTGGCCGCGCCGTGCCAGGAGTCGAGATAGCCGTAGCCGAGGTAGGCGAGAAAACTGAGGAACCCGGCGCCGCCGCTGATCGCCAGCGCCCACCACGCCCACGACTCCCCTCGGCGGAGCGGAAACTCGGCGAGCCAGAGATACATCACGCCGATCGCCAGCAACACGCCGCCGAACGAGACGCGGTCGTGAACCATGAAGTGAACGATCCTGCATCCGTGCAGCGTGCAGAGTTGCGCTGCGGTCATGCCGAGGTAGTCGGTGTCCTGCGGAAGGAAATGGCCGGTGCCGGCCTGGAAGAGCGCAAACGCGCCCGCGCCCATCATCAGCAGCGCCGTCAGCTTGATCAGCGACCGTCCGTCGCCGATGAGCGTCTCGAAGAATCCGCGATCGTCGTCCATGTCAGAAGAACAGTTTCACCGGCTCGATGCCGAGGCGGGCGAAATGAGGGTCGAGCCGGTGCGCCAGCCGCGGCCAGAAGTGATGCGGTACCTGCGGATAGAGATGATGCTCGAGATGATACAGATGCTCGGCGGCGATGAGCGAAAGCACTTTGCCGCGAAAGAGCTTCGTCCGCGTCAGCTCGCTGTCCCCGAGCGGAAGATGCGGAATAAAGACGGTGACGAGCGGGAAGATCCAACTGCCGGCGATCATCAGCGCAGCGTAGATCGCAAGGATCGGAGTCCACGGAATCGCGGCCGCGGCGCCGGCGAGAAGCGCGATGACGGCAATGCCTTCACCGACGATCCAGCCACGCTCGTGTTTCGCGCTACGCATGGCGAAGATCCAGAGCCGCGGTTGCAGCGTGATGCCGTCGAGCAACGCGCCCACGAGCGACATGTGCGCCGACCGCGCTTCGATGTCGTCGTCCGCCGGAAAGCGCGCGTGGTGGTGAAAGTGCGTGAAGCGATAGGCGTGACCACTGCGAAATCCGAGCAACTCGATGACGCTGAGCAGCGGCTCGTTCAGCCATCGCGGGAGTCTAAGCGTGCGATGCACGAGGTCGTGCGACACCGATCCGTAAGTGATGAAACTGAGGATCACCGGACAGGCCAGCGCGGCGATCCAGAGGCCGCGCGATGCGAGGAAGAAGAAGGCGGCGGTCAGCGCGAAGGGCATCGAAAGCGAGATTGCGCGGCGCCAAACTGGCAGGTCGAGCAGATCGGTGCCGAGGTTCTCGAGGGAAGGAAGATCGTTGCCGCGCATCGTTTTCCTACTCATTGTGGAAGGGGTCAGACCGAAAGTGAAAGTGACGAAAATTGCGCTCTCGTCCAGCGTATGTCAATTCTTGTCACTTTCACTTTCGGTCTGACCCCTTCCACGCCGCGTAGAGATTACGATCGCATCGTGATCATTGGGCGTTTTGCTCCCTCACCGACCGGACCGCTCCACCTTGGCAGTCTTGTCGCGGCCGTTGGCTCGTGCCTGTTCGCGCGGCGCGAGGGTGGACAGTGGCTGGTGCGGATGGAGGATCTCGACACGCCGCGCGTGATCGCGGGATCGGCGGATGAGATTCTGCGCGCGCTCGAACGCTACGGACTGACGTGGGACGGAGAAGTCGTTTATCAGTCGCAACGAACGGCGCTCTATGACGAAGCGTTGCGACTGTTGCGCGAAAAGAATCTTGTTTACGACTGCGGCTGTTCGCGCGCGGACTTGCAGCGCGCCGCGTCGGCTCCGCTCGGGCGCGAGCCGGTGTATCCGGGAACGTGCCGCAACGGATTGCCGCCCGGGCGTGTCGCGCGTGCGATTCGGTTTCGCGCGCCGGATGCGGTGATCGAATTCGACGACATCGCGGCCGGTCATGTCGAAGAGAACGTCGCAATCGATACCGGCGACTTCGTCATCCGCCGCGCGGACGGTGTCTACGCGTATCAGCTTGCAGTGGTCGCCGATGATGCAGAGCAAGGCGTGACGCAGGTCGTTCGCGGCGCGGATCTCCTTTCATCGACTGCGCGGCAGATCGCGCTGCAACATGCGCTTGGCTTGCCCACTCCGAGCTACGCGCACTTGCCGCTCGTCACGAATGCGGACGGCTCGAAACTCGGCAAGCGCGACGGCGCGTTGCCGTTGCCGTCACTCGATCAGCGGCGCATCGCCGAGACATTGTCGTATGCGCTACGGGTGCTTGGTGTTGATGACGTCTCGCACGATACGCCGCAGCGGATGCTGGCCGCGGCGCTGGCGCGATTCGATCCTGCCACGATTTCGCGCGAAGCGCTTCGGACTGCAGTGACGCAGCCACCGCTTTGAATCACGTGTTCGAAGCGACGCCCCTGGCTCACAACTTCAGCAGCAGCTTCGTCATGTCGTGCTGGTTGCCATCCGGGTCCGTGCCGTAGCCGGGCATGACGTAGGGAATGAATCCGAGGTGCTCGAGGGTGGCGATGGCGTCGGCTTCGAGGTCGGAGATCAGCATTGCGTTGAGGTGGCGCAGGCCTTTCTCGCGGGCGATGCCGATGAATTGGTTGACGAGGAGGGTGCCGAGGCCCACACCGCGGAACGCAGGATCGATCATCCATTTGATGCGGCCGGTGAGGCGGAGCGGGCCGCCCTGGCGGCGATGCAGCGAGGCGTCGGCGACGATGCGATTGTTTCCGTCCAGGGCCAGGAGCGGGAGGACTTTCGCGTAGTCGATGTCGCGGCCCCAGCTCTCGATCAGACTTCGATTCTCGATCGGATCCCAGGCGAAGCGGCGGTAGGCGGACGGCAGATGCTGGAAGAATTCGTACAACGCATCGACGTCCTTCTCGGCGAAGGGGCGGATGAGAACCTTGCGGCCGTCGCGCAGGACGGCCTCCTGCGGATAGCTATGCGGCATGGGCGAACGATATCAGATCAGATGAGCTCCGCCGCATCGCCGATTCGGAGGGGCCCGCCTTCGACGATCTCGCCGAAAACGCCGGCACGCCAGGAAGGGCGGAGCGCGTTGCGCAGGCCGGGTTGCGCTTCCTCCATCCGTTCGCAGGGCGTGGTTTCGCCGAGGATGCGAATGAGGCAGTTGGCGACGCGGAGATGCTTGCCACGCGATTGCTCGAGATTGATGCCGCGCAGCATGATGTTGGCGCGGCGCTTCGACGGATCGACGTCGTGGCCGGTCTCCGCTGCTGCGGTGTTCCAGGCGGCTTCGTCGATGATCGTGACCTGCCGCCTGCGGCTCCGATCGGCGTTTCCGGCGAGGCCGCTACCGGCGATTGCGTTCGCTTCATCGACGGAATCCATGACACCGCGATGGGCGCGTTTGATCCAGATGGCGACGACTTCTCCCGTCATGATTTCTTTTCCGCGCGGCGTTTGATCGCTTCGAGCCAGCTCACTCGAATGATGCCGCTTCCAGGGCGGATGAGACGCCAGTAAATTGCGAAGGCGCGGCGCGCTTTGCCGGTTTGCGCAAACACGCGCGTCTCGGTCGTGAGGTGAGTGCCGTCGAGACGGAAGTTCATCACCGCCAGCGCTTGCGGCGCGACGTGCGTGCCGATGACGAGCTCGCGCGGAGGGTCGTCGGCGAGCATACGAAATTCGTTTCGTGTAGCCACTTCGAGGATCGGCTTCGCATCCGGCGCGTTGAGGATGTTTTCGCCGTCGTCGCACCCGAGGCGGCGGATCGAGGTGAGCGTTTTGTAGAGACGGATCTCGCCCGGCGTGACGTCGCGGATGGCGGCCCAGATCCGTTCCGGCGGAGCGTTGATTTGAATCTCGTGATGCTCTTCGAACTGCCAGCGCGGCATGATCTCGTCGATGTGCGATTCGACGCGAGCGGCGTGCTCTTCGCGGGCCGGCCAGAAGAGGGCGATGAGGGCGGAGGCGATGCCGGTGGCGAATAGGCCCACGCCTTTACTTCGCGTGCGGCGTGGGAGTGTTGCGATCGCACCGGTGAAGATCGTCGCGAAGCCGCAATAGAGAAGCCACGAGAGAAGCATCCAAAACCATTTACCACAGAGACACAAAGGTCACAGAAAAAACCTTTGTGCTCTTCGTGTCTTTGTGGTTCAACTACACGGTCGCCGGCTCGAGCTCCGCCTCCGGCTCCGTCTCGACGGCATCAATCCGTTTGTGCGTCTTCGCGACCAGCACGTAGATCGACGGGACGACGAACAGCGTGAAACCGGTGCCGATGATCATGCCGGT
>DATAMS010000366.1:0-9554 GCA_036260495.1 Thermoanaerobaculia bacterium | reverse complement strand
GACGAGCTGGGGAGCGACGCCTCCGCCGAATTTCGGCAGGGCAATCTCCTTCCCTTTCTCTTTGATCGATGGCGCTTCAATGCGCTGGCGGCGAAGGATCTGTTCCGCCGCGTCTTTGGAATCGGCGGTCAGGACGCCGCTCTGCATCTGGCCGGCTCGCGATCCCTTCCATTCGAACGTAGGCATCATTTCCTCCGGTTAACGACTGCTTTACGCCGTGCGCGGGCGGGTGCCTGGAGACGACGGCGTGTTCTGCGGCGTGAGGACGCCGGCACCGCGCGAGATCATTTCCTGGAGCTCGTCAGGATTCGAAGAACGCGCGAGCGCCACTTGCAGCGTCATGTGTTTCTTGAAGTACAACGTCGCCAACGACTGATTGAAAGTCTGCATTCCGTACTTGGCCTGTCCGGTCTGCATCATCGAATAGATCTGATGCACCTTGTCTTCGCGGATCAGATTGCGGATGGCGGCGTTGGGCACGAGGATCTCCATGGCCATGACGCGCCCCTTGCCGTTCGCTTTCGGCAGGAGGCTCTGACACAGGATTCCTTCCAAAACGAAGGAAAGCTGGGCGCGAATCTGCGGCTGCTGGTGCGACGGGAAGACGTCGACGACGCGGTTGATGGTCTGCGCCGCGGAGTTCGTGTGAAGCGTCCCGAAAGTGAGGTGGCCGGTTTCGGCGATGCGCAGCGCGGACTCGATCGTCTCGAGGTCGCGCATTTCGCCGATGAGCACGACGTCGGGATCCTGGCGCAGCGCCGACTTGAGCGAGTTCGCGAATGAATGCGTATCGGCGTGAAGCTCGCGCTGGTTGACGATGCAGCTCTTGTGGGAGTGGAGGAACTCGACCGGATCTTCGATGGTGATGATGTGCTCGTGGCGCTCGCGGTTGATCTTGTCGATCATCGCCGCAAGCGTGGTCGATTTGCCCGAGCCCGTCGGGCCGGTGACGAGGACGAGACCGCGAGGACGATTGCAGATCTCTTCGACCACAGTCGGCAGCCCAAGCTCGCGAAATCCGAGGATCTCGTAGGGAATCTGGCGGTAGACGGCGGCCGTGGCGCCGCGCTGATTGAAGATGTTGGCGCGGAAGCGGGCCAGCCCTTTGATGCCGAAGGAGAGGTCGAGCTCCAGGTTTTCCTCGAAGCGATGCTTCTGCGCATCGGTGAGCACGGAGTAAGCGAGCTGCTTCGTCTCCGGCGCGGTGAGCACAGGCATGTCGAGCGGCGTGAGCTTTCCGTCGATGCGGATCTGCGGGGCGGAGTTGGTCGTGACGTGCAGATCGGAGCCGCCGCGCTCGACCATCGTTTTCAGAAGTTGGTGAAGGGTGACTGGCATTGATGTCTTTCCGGGTGTCGGGTGTCGGGTGTCGGGTGTCGGAGATTGCTACAAGCTTTCCGATTCCCGATTACCGGCCACCGAAACCCTAATCACAAAATCGGGTGACGCGCATCGGGAGTTGGGTGGCGAAGAACAGGCAGCTCCGACCCCCGACTCCCGAAACGCGACTCCCTCACAAAATCGTCTCCCGAACGACCTCTTCGATCGTCGTGACGCCGTCTTTGATTTTAATCAGTCCGGAGCGGCGCAGGCTGATCATGCCGTTTTCGGCGGCGCGTTTTTTGATGTCGATGGCGGTGCCGCCCGACAGGATCAGCTCGCGGATCGCGTCGTCGATGCCCATGACTTCGATGAGGCCGACGCGGCCTTTGTAGCCGGTGCTGTTGCACTTGTCGCAGCCGCGTCCTTTGTAGACCGTGAACGTGCCGACTTCTTCCTTCTTGAAGCCGATGTTCATCAGCGCCTGTGGCGACATTTCCACCGCCTCTTTGCAATTCCCGCAGACGCGGCGGGCAAGCCGTTGCGCGGCGATGAGCTGGACGGACGTGGCCACGAGGAAGGGCTCGATGCCCATGTTCATGAGACGGTTGATCGTCGACGGCGCGTCGTTCGTGTGCAGCGTGGAGAGCACGAGATGGCCGGTGAGCGCGGCCTTGATCGCGATCTCGGCGGTCTCGAAGTCGCGGATCTCGCCGACGAGGATGATGTTCGGATCTTGCCGGAGGAACGAGCGAAGCGTGGCCGCAAAATTCAGGCCGATCGACTCCTTCATCTGCACCTGGTTGATGCCGGGCAGATTGAACTCGACCGGATCTTCCGCGGTCATGATGTTCACTTCTGGCGAGTTCACTTTTGAAAGCGCCGAATAGAGCGTGTTGGTTTTTCCCGAGCCGGTCGGACCGGTGACGAGGACCATTCCCCACGGTTTGAAGATGGCCTCTTCGAAGCGCACCAGCGACTCCGGCTCGAAGCCGAGTTTGGTCATGTCCAGGCGAAGGTTGTCCTTGTCCAGAAGACGCATGACGATCTTTTCGCCGAAGAGCGTCGGGAGCACCGAGACGCGGAAGTCGAGCTCTTTGTTCTTGTCATTGAGCTTCATCTTCAGCTTGATGCGGCCGTCCTGCGGCAGTCGCTTCTCGGAGATGTCGAGCTTCGCCAGAATCTTCATGCGCGAGGTGATGGCGTCTTTCAGCTTCAGCGGCGGGTTCATGATCTCGTACAGCGTCCCGTCGATGCGGAAGCGCACGCGAAACTCTTTTTCGTACGGCTCGATGTGGATGTCGGACGCGCCCCGCTTGATGGCGTCCGTGAGGATGAGGTTGACGAGCTTGACGACCGGCGCTTCTTCCGCCGAGTCGGTCAGCGCCGCCATGTCCATTTCTTCTTCTTCTTCGAGAACCTCCAGGTCGGCGCTCTCCGACTGCTGGAGGTCTTCCATCACCTTCTTCAACTCCAGCGACGAGGTCGTGCCGTAATAGTTGTCGATGGCGGACTTGATGCCGAGCTCGGAGGCCACGACAGGCTCGACGTTGTAGCCGGTCATGAACTTGATGTCGTCCATGGCGAAGACGTTCGTCGGATCGGCCATGGCGATCGTGATCGTCGCCCCCGTTTTGTTGACGGGAAGGATGTTGTACTTGCGCGCCACGTCGGCCGGAATCAGCTTGATGACCGACGGATCGATCTCGAAATGGACGAGGCTGATCGACGGAACGCCGAACTGCTGCGACAAGCACTCGGTGATGTCTTCCTCGGAGACGAAGCCGAGTTTGATGAGCGTTTCGCCGAGCTTGCCGCCAGTCTCCTTCTGAACCTTGAGCGCTTCCTTGAGCTGATCCTGGCTGATCAGACTCGCTTTGGTGAGAAGCTCTCCGAGACGTACGCTCATAAGTTCAATAAGGGTTCAGTAAGAGTTTGCGCAGGGTACAGCTAAGTTGCGGGGCATGAGTGATTTCGACAGATGACCGGCGAGTTTACCTCCCGGCCTGAATCACCGTCAACGCGGATTTATTTTGAGTACGAGCCGCAGAACGTCGTCGACGCCGATCGATTGCATCGACTTTGTCGTGCTGAACGACTCGACGACATTGCCGGGTTGGCCGTACGGACCATTGCGCGCCGGATCGGTCGGACCGTAGAGCCCGGCCACCGGAACACCGAGCGCGGCGGCGAGGTGAAGCGGGCCGGTGTCGCCGCCGATGACGAGCCGCGCGTGGCGGAGAAGAAAGGCTAGTTCGCGAAAGGTCGTCGATGGCGCGAGCTCGGCGCCGACGGCGCGGCCGATCGATTCTTCGCCCGGTCCGCATGCGACGAGGACGTCGTTGCCGAGGCGGCGGGCGAGCTCGGCGAAACGCTCGGCGGGCCACAGTTTTCCCGGACGGCCAGCGCCGGGGAGAATGACGATGCGATTGGCAAACGCGCTCAACTTGCCCGACGGATCATCGGCAAACGGAGCGAAATCGACAGCGGGGACGCTCGCGATCGCAGGCGCGAGCGCGCGGGCGAGCGCGAGGTTCCATTCGACGACGTGACGAGACCGATCGACCGAAACCGGCCGGTTGACGAACCATGATGCCGGCTTCTCGCGGATGACATCTTTCGCAAACCCGTATCGCCGCCGCGCGCCGCTGGCCTTTGCGATCAATGCCGATTTGATGAGGCCCTGAAAGTCGATGGCATCGTCGTAACCGCGCACGTTTCTTTTTGCATCGCGGATTTTCGCAAGCGACCACTTCTTCAGCGAGACGCGAATCGTTTTCACACCCGCGACGATCTCGACGAGTTGCGCGTACGCAGGCTCGACCGCCCAGGCGATGTCGATCTGCGGCAGCGCGTCGCGCAAGGCCATGACTGCGGGAATCGTGTGGATGACATCGCCGAAAGCGGAAAGGCGAATGACGAGGAGGGATGAAGGATGAAGCATGAAGGATGAAGGATGACGGACGCTCATCGATTCATCATTCATCCTTCCGCCTTCATCCTTTTCAGCATCTCCGTCGTCGAGTGTTCCTTCGCGTCGCCGACGATCGCCACGCGTCCGCCGTACGCGCGCACGATCTCCGCTTCGGGCACGCTGTCGGGCGTGTAGTCGGTCCCTTTGCAATGAACGTCTGGCTTGAGATCGCCGATGAGTCGTCCGGGGCTGCGATCGTGAAAGATCGTGACGTAGGAGACGCCGCGAATGGCGGAGATCAATTCGGCGCGCTCGGCCTCGCTCATCACCGGCCGGCCTTCGCCCTTCAGTTCGCGGACGGATTCGTCTCCGTTGATGCCGGCGACAAGCACGTCCGCTTGCCGCGCGGCATCCTGCAGATAGCGAATGTGGCCGACGTGCAACACGTCGAAGCAGCCGTTGGCGAAGGCGATCGTCTTGCCGGCGGCGCGTTCTTTCGCGAGTGCGTCCGCGAGCGCACGCTCATCGAGAATCGGCGCGTTCACTCGCGCAGCGCCTCGTCGCGCTCGATCGCCTTGTGCAGTTCGTCGTGCGAGACGGTGGCCGTTCCCATCTTCATCACCACGATGCCACCGGCATAGTTTGCGATTGTCGCCGCTTCGGCGAATGAGGCCCCGGCAGCAAGTGCCAGCGTGAAGGCGGCGATGACGGTGTCGCCGGCGCCGGTGACATCGGCGACCTGATCGGTGCCGTACACCGGTATGAAGACCGGCGCGCGCGACTCACCTTCGAACAGAGCCATACCCCTGCTGCCGCGCGTGACGAGCAGCGCGCCGCAGCCGAGGGATTTCTGGAGAGTTTCGCCGACCTGTTTCAAGCGTTGCTCGCTGTCATCGCCGTTGAATAGCGTCGTCGCGGCTGCTGCCGCCGCTTCTTCTTCGTTCGGCGTCGCCGCGGTGACGCCGGGATAGGCGAGCAGGTTGTAGCGCGAATCGAGCGTGACCGCTTTTTCATTGGCCGCGCCCGTCAGCGCCGCGGCGAGAGCCTGCGTCACGACGCCGTAGCCGTAGTCGCTGATGAGTCCTGCATCGCACGACGCCATTCGCTCGCACAATGCGGCGCCAATGCGCGTGGCTTCAGCGTCCGTGAGATCGCAGTGATCCTCGATGTCGTAGCGGACGATCTGCTGGCGGCTGGCGTGCGGCATGCCGCCGAGGATGCGCACTTTGGTTGGCGTGTTGTAGCGAGCCGCGCGCAACACCGCACTGCAATCGATGCCTTGTCCGGCCATGGCATCGACGAGCTGCTGCCCTTGCGGATCATTTCCAAGGACGGAGACGGGAATCGGGACGCCGCCGAGCGAGAAGATGTTGTTGATGGCGTTGCCGGCGGCACCAAGGAGGACGTCGTCGCGGTATTGGCGGAGGATCAGTACCGGCGCCTCGCGCGAGATCCTTTTCGGCGTTCCGTAGATGAAACGGTCGGCAACGATGTCGCCATAGACGACGATCCGCCGCCCCTTCATTCCTTCGGCAAGCTGCAAAAGACGCGACCGCGCAAACACGGACGAAGGATATCGGATTATCGTTTCGCCGATGGCGTCACTGATCGAGGGAGTCGATTTCTACTACGAACGCGGATTCATGGTCTTCACCGAGAAGTTCCTGCGCGAGCGTGGCTACTGCTGCGAATCGGGCTGCCGTCATTGCCCGTACGGATTTCGAAGCGATCAGCGCAGCGACGCCCCGGCTGATCTTCCGCCGGAATCGTAATGACGATTCGTCACGCTTGCAGCGCGAGGTCAGCCACCGCCAGCTCGCGCCGCTCGTCGCCGCTGAGAATGTTCTCGATGTCGATGAGCAGGTAGACCTCATCGGCGTGCGGAACGATTGCGATGAGCAGTTCGCCGCGGATTCCTTGCACGAGCGGCGGCGGCGGAAGAAGCGCGTCGCGGCTGATGGTGACGATGCGATTCACGGCGTCGACTTTCAGTCCGATCACGCCGGCGCTGCTGTGCGTGATGAGGATGAGCGGCTCGGCGTGATCCTCCAGATCGGGATAGAGCCGCTTTCGCAGATCGACGATCGGAATCACTTCGTTGCGCAGCACGATGATCCCTTCCACGAAGGCAGGCGCGGCCGGCAGCGACGTCGAGCCGGTGTACGGAATGATCTGGCGCACGGCCATGATGTCGAGCACGAACGTCTCCGGTCCGATACGAAACGAGATCAGCCGCAGCTCGGCGGCGACATCAGGCATGCGCGCATTGTAAGCGCGGGGGTGGCGGGTCGGGAGTCGGGGGTCGGAGATCAAGCAGAGATCGAGAGATCAGAGACCAGGACATCAGTCTGCTCTTTTGTCTCTTGTCTCTGATCTCTCGCTCCAATTCCTCCGACCCCCGACCTCCGCGTCCTACGCTACTCTCCGCACATGAAATCCCGCACCGACCAGGTCATCAAGCTCGTTCAGGCTGAGTATCTCGACACGCTTCTTCCGGATCGCGACGCGCTGCTGGCGCGGATGGAGGCGTTTGCGGCGGAGAACAACCATCCGATTGCGGATCCCGAAGTTGGGCAGCTCATGAAGCTGCTGGTGCGGGCAAAGAATCCGAAGCACCTCATCGAGGTCGGCACCAACATCGGCTACTCCGTCATCGTCCTCGGGCGCGAATGCGCTGCCGAGTCGGTGATCGAGACGATTGAGCTCGATCGCGGCATCCTGGCGACGGCGCGCGAGTTCGTCGCCGAGGCGGGTCTGGATTGCGAGGTGAAGTTCCATGAAGGCGCCGCGCTCGAGGTTCTGCCCACGCTGTCCGGCCCGTTCGATTTCGTTTTCATCGACTGCGTGAAATCCGAGTACGAGCAGTACCTCGATCAACTCCTGCCGAAGCTCGAGCCGGGCGCGATGATCGTCTGCGACAACCTTTTGTGGGGCGGGAAAGTCGCGGAAGGAGTCCACGACCCGTCGACCGACGCGCTGCGTGCGTTCAACCGGCGCATCACGACGGACCCGCGGCTGTCGTCGATCGTTCTGCCGGTTGGCGACGGCGTCGGAATCTCGATCGTCAACGCATAAAAAAAGGGCCGCCTCGGCGGCGGCCCTGGTATCGGATTCTTTCGTTCGATTACTTGGCGGCGGATTTCGGCGCCGCTTTGATCGTCGCTTTCATCGGCACGGTCACGACCGGAATCACCTTGTCGTTCGTGAAGATCTTCACAGTGCCGTCGAGATCGCCAGGCTTGGCATCTTTGGCGATCTGCAGGGTCACTTCGTATTCACCTTTGTTGGCGCCCGGCTTCACGCTGGTCACCACGGCGGAATTGCTCGACTCGGCTTTGGAAACAACGAACGATTCCGGCGTCTTCATGTTGTTCGAGTGCAGCATGACCATGCGGGTAGCCGCGACGTCGGCCGGTGCGACCTCGCCGAAGTTCATCACGCTCGGCTCGACCCGGAACGGCGGACGAACCACGCCGGAGACGCTGACGAAGTACTCCGGCTGGTGCTTGGAGTTGGTGACGATGCGGACCTTCTCGGCGATCGGGCCGACCCTGGCGTCGGGACCGCCGACGGTGATCTTGACGTGGTACTGAGCCTGGCCGGGCTTGCCGACGTTCGGAGCGAGATCGGCCTCGTTGGTGATCTTCTCGTAGGACGCCTTGATCCACGCGTCTTTCCCAGGCTCGGCAGCCGGCACTTCTACGCCCGTGATCTGGAATGGATCGTCTTCATCGGAGTAAATCGTGACGGTCTGCACGTCAGCGTCGCCCTGCAGAAGGTTGAAGCGGACGAAGCCGGCGGGGAACGCCTCGACGTACGGTTTCACGATCGCGTGAATCGTAAGCTGCGAGGTGGGAGTGGTGAGGTCGTTGGTTTCGAGTGTGACCGTCTTCGCAATCGGACCGGCGAAGGCAGTGGTGTCGACGTGGGCCGTGACTTTTCCGCTCTCGCCGGGCTTGATCACCTTGTCGAAGTCGGCAACGGTGCAACCGCAGCCGGGCTTGGCGGCGATGATCTGAAGATCGGCGTTACCTGTGTTCTTGACGACGAACGCCCAGTCGAGTTTCTCGCCTTTGGGAATCGTGCCGTAGTCTTTGACGGGCTCGACGATGGTGAGGCGCGGCGCCTTTTCGGCTTCCTTCTTTTCCGAGGGGGCATCAGCCTTCTTGGCCTTCGCTGGCTCATCAGCGGCGAAGGAAATGGCCGCCGTCAGCGCGACCAGGACTGCGATCATGATGATGAGAATTCGCTTCGACGACATGGACAAAATCCTCCTAGGTTTGAATGGCTTGAAACGGTGTGGGATGCGCCCGATTCGAACATCCGCCGGATTGCGACGATTCCCTTCCGGATAGGCCGTCATTCTACAATCAGCGCCGCAGAGCACGTTTCTTGCTCGGTCCGCGCCGTAATGCCTCACGTCAAAGAACTTCCGCCAGTCGAACGGGTCTACCTGATCGGGATCGGTGGCACCGCCATGGCCTCGCTCGCCGGGATGCTGCAGGAACGCAGTTACGAGGTCGCTGGTTCGGATGAGCACGTCTACCCGCCGATGTCGGACTATCTCGAACGCCTCGGCATTCCTGTGCTCGAGGGGTATACGAAAGACCATCTCCTGACGTTCCATCCGCAGCTCGTCGTCATCGGTAATGCCGCGGCGTCAACGAATACCGAAGCCGCCGCGACGGTCGAGCTCGACCTGCCGTACACGTCGATGCCGGAAGCGATCTACCAGCTCTTCATCAAAGAGAAGCACTCCATCGTTGTCGCCGGCACGCACGGAAAAACGACGACGACGTCGCTGATGGCGTGGCTGCTGGAGTCGGCCGGCCGCGATCCGAGCATGGTCGTCGGCGGCATCCCGCTCAACTTCAATCACAACTTCAAGCTCGGCGACGGACGCGAGTTCGTCATCGAAGGCGACGAGTACAACACCGCGTTTTTCGACAAGGGACCGAAGTTTCTGCACTACGGCGCGAACACGCTGCTCGTCAACAACATCGAGTTCGATCACGCCGACATCTACGCGAACCTCGAGGCGATCATCGAGGCATTTCGGAAGGGTGTGCGGCAGGTGGCGCCCGGCGACATGATCGTGGCGAACGGCGACGACGCCAATGTGAGCTCGTTGCGTGCCGATGCGCGGGCGCGCTGGTTTACGTTCGGCACGTCGCGCGGCTGCGATATTTACGCGACCGACGTCGAGTTCGCGCCGGAAGGAAACGCCTTCACGGCGTGGTGGGAGGGGAGCGAATGGTTCCGCTTCCGCACGAATCTTTCCGGCCAGCACAACGTCGTCAATGCGCTCGCCGACATCGCC
>DATAMS010000360.1:0-11713 GCA_036260495.1 Thermoanaerobaculia bacterium | reverse complement strand
CAAGCTGCGCGCCATCCTGACGATGCTCCTGCTTGCGGTCATCTTCTTTTTCGTGGCCACGCTGCTGGCGATCCTCGACAACTTCGAGAGCTTCTCCAACGCTGGCGAAGGCGCGAACCGGCTCGTCGTTCAGTCGGCGATCTCGCTGGCGAATCTGCTGCCGTACGCGCACGAAGCGAAGATCCGTGCCATTCCGGGCGTCGTCGACACCGCGAAGCTCCAGTGGATCGGCGCGTATTACAAAGAGAAATCGAACTTCTTCGCCAACTTCGCGATCGACGTCGACAAGATGCCAACGGTTTTCGATGACTACAAGATCGATCCGAAGGACTTCGCTGCGTTCCAGGCTGACCGCCGCGGTGCGCTCGTCGGCGTCGATCTGATGAAGCGTTTCGGCTGGAAGATCGGCGATCGCATCACGCTCAAGCGCCAGATCTTTCCGTTTGATCCGGAGCTGACCATTCGCGGCACGTACGTGCATCCGATCCAGACGACGTCGGTCTTCTTTCCGATCGAATACTTCGATCAGTCGCAGCCGGCGGAAACTCGCAGCGAGGTCGGCACCATCTGGGTGAAAGTGAAAGATCCGAAGCAGATGGCCGCGATCAGTCAGCAGATCGACGCCATGTTCAAGAACAGCGACTTCCCCACCGAGACGTTCACCGAAAAAGAGTTCCAGCAGAACTTCATGTCGATGATGGGGAACGTCAAGCTGCTGTTCACCGCCGTCTCATCGTGCGCCATCTTCATGGTCATCCTGCTCGCGGCGATCACGATGTCGATGTCGGCGCGCGAGCGCGTCACGGAGATCGCCGTGCTCAAAGCGATCGGCTTCGAGCAGCGCCTCATCCTCGGCATCATGCTGACGGAGTTCATCCTGATGACGTCGATCGGCGGCGCGATCGGCAGCTTCGGCGCGCACTACCTCTTCCTCTTCGTCGATGCCGGAAAGATGACGCAGGGCTTTCTGCAGAATCTGGGCGTGCACGCGAAGACCCTGGCCGTTTGCATGGTCACGGCCGTAGGTGTTGGCCTGACCGCCGGCGGTTTGCCGGCTTTCCGGGCGTCGAACCTGCGCGTCGTTGATGGACTGCGAAGGGTTGTCTGATGATCCCAATCAAATACAACATCGGCAATCTGACGGCGCGGCGCGTCTCCACGTTGATGACGGTCATCGGCATCGGCGTCGTCATCGCCGTGATGATCTCGATGATGGCGCTGCAGAACGGTGTCAATTCCGCGGTCGTCTCCTCCGGCTCGAAAGACAACCTCATGGTCATGCGCGAGGGCGCGGCCGCCGAGCTTTCGAGCTGGGTGACCAAAGACGCATTCCGCATCATCCGCGCGATGCCTGGCATCGCCAAAGACAACAGCGGCGCGCCGATGATCTCGCCGGAGCTGGTCATCATTTTCAAGATCCCGAAGAAAGACGATCCGAAAGGGTCGAACGTCTCGGTGCGAGGCGTGACACCCGAGGCGTTCGTGATGCGGCCGTATGTGAAGATTGTCGAGGGACGGATGTTCCGGCCCGGCGTCAACGAAGTCATCGTCGCCCGCCGCATCCGCGACCGTTTCGTCAACACGGCCCTCGGCGATCAGTTCCAGTTCGGTACGCAGAAATACAACGTCGTCGGCGTGTTCGACGCGCAGGGGACGGCGTTCGATTCCGAGATGTGGTGCGACGCCGATTTCCTCGGACAGGCTCGCAAACGCGACGCCTACTCGTCGCTCATTCTTCGTCCCGTCGATCACGCCGCATTCGAATCGATCAAGGCCGGCATCAAGGACGACAACCGGCTCAAGCTCGACGTCAAGAGCGAATACCAGTACTACGCGGATCAGACGAACGGACTCGCTGGAATCGTGATCCTGGTTGCGATCGTGACCTTCTTTATGACGATCGGCGCAATCCTCGGCACGATGAATACGATGTTCTCTGCGATCGCCTCGCGCGGGCGCGAGCTGGCCACGATGCGCGCCCTCGGTTTCAAACGCCGCGCGATCCTCTTCTCTGTCGTCATCGAGAGCGCATTCGTGTCGCTCCTCGGCGGCATCGCCGGACTCCTGCTCGCGATTCCTGTGAACTCAATCTCGACGGGCACGACGAACTTCGTGTCGTTCTCGGAAGTCGCGTTCAACTTCCGCGTGGACTGGCAGGTGGGACTGACCGGCATCATGGTCGCGCTGATCGCAGGAATCATCGGCGGCGTAATTCCGGCGATCTCAGCCGCGCGCATGCCGATCACGACAGCGCTTCGGGAGATATGAGGATACGAGGGTCGCTCTTAGGGGTCGGGGGTCACAGCAGAACAAGGACCGATCTCCGACACCCGACACCCGTATCCCGACACCCGCTGAACCGCGGTAACGTTTCTTCGTATACGCTCACCAGCCCCTGACATGCTGCCCGTTCAACAAAAACCCGAACCACCCAAATCGCGCCGCGGAGGGCGCCTGTTTTTGGTGTGGCTTCTCGGGATCGGCATCATCGTCGCCAGCGAACTTTTAACCCGGTTCGTTTTGCGGCCGCTCAATCTTCCGGGCCGCGCTTTCTTCGCATTCACGACCTTCCTGGCCTGCCTGCTCGTCATCGCGCTGACGCTGTACGGCTTCGCGGTCTTCGTCCGCTGGACGCTGCGAAAACTCTTCTGGCGCGTGGGACGAAGACTCTTCCTGAGCTACATCCTCATCGGCGTTTTGCCGTTCTTTCTCTTCGCGATTCTTCTGCTGACGATCGGCTACATGATCTGCGGCGTGATGACGCATGCCGCCCTGCGCGGCGAGCGCCAGGCCAGCCTCGGCCAGTTGGAGTCCTCCGCGTTCGAGTACTCGCTCACCGGCAAACATCCTGCCGGCGCCACGAAGGCACTCGAGATCTACGACACCGACAACGCATCCGGCGCCAAGCTCCCGGCATGGCTGAAGTCGACGACGTTCAGCGGGATGGCATGGCGCGACGGGCAGGCGTTCCTCGTGGCGTCGCGCCAGGTCGCGCATCCGGAAGGTGCGGCAGTGCGGACGATCGTCTTCGCCGAGCCGCTCGATCCCGAATGGATCGAGCAGTTTCAGGACAAGTCAGGAATGACGATCCTCACCAAAGTCGGCGACCGGACGACGGCACGCTATCGCCGCGGTGTGCGCGTCGAGAAGAGCGACGAAGGACCCTCGTTCAACTTTGACGGAAACGACGGCGACCGCCAATTCACTGATCTCTTCGTTCGCTCCGTCGGCCGGAAAGTGATCTGGCCCGATCTGACGGACCTCACGGACTGGAATGCCGGTCCGGCAGCCGAGGGCAAACACACGCTGTTTACCCTGATCGTCAATCCGTTCCAGAACCTCTTTCACTTTTACTTCGGCCCGGAGGCGGACAACTACGTCAGCCGTCTTCTGCAATTCACGGCCTTCATGATCATCCTGCTGCTCATTTTCTACGCGATGGCGGTGCTGTTTGCCGCGGTGCTAATCTTCTCGATCACGCGCGCCGTCAATCGCATCGAGAAGGGAACGAAAGCTGTCGAGCGCGGCGACTTCACCTACCGGATCGCCATGAAGCCGCAGAACCAGCTCGGCGAGATGGCGCAGTCGTTCGACCGGATGACGGAGTCGATCGCCACGCTGCTCGTGAACGTCGCCGAGAACGAGCGGCTTCAGAGCGAGATCGAGATCGCCGCCTCGATCCAGCGGAACCTCCTGCCCAAAGAAGGCCCGCAGTTCCGCGGCGTGTCGTTCTCCGCGCACTTCGAGCCGACAGCATCGATCGGCGGCGACTACTACGACGTCTTCAACATCGATAAGACGCGCCTGGCAGTTGCGATCGGCGACGTCTCGGGCCACGGGTTATCGACCGGCCTCGTGATGGCGATGGTGAAAGCCGCCATCACCACGCTGGTCGAAGAAGGTGCTGAAGAAACGTCGCTTTTCCATCGCCTCAACGATCTCGTCTTCCGCTCCACCGAGCGTCGCGCCTTTATGACGCTGGCATTCACGATCTTCGATCTCGAGAAAGGCACGATCCGCCATACAAACGCCGGCCATCTCTATCCGTACCTTCTGCGCGAAGGGCAGCGCCCTCGCGGCATCGAAGTCCCCTCGCTCCCCCTCGGCGTCCGCAGCACGATCAGCACGCACACCGCCGAGGTCGATCTGCAGGAAGGCGACGCAATCGTGTATCTGTCGGACGGAATCGTCGAAGCACAGGACGAAAACGGCGAGCCCTTCGGCTTCGATCACCTCGAAGCGCTGCTGACCGCGTCAACCGACCGCTCGCCAAGCACGATCCGCGACCGCATCCTCGAAGCCGTCGCCCGCCACTGCGGCACCCGCCCCGCCGACGACGACCGCACCGTGATGATCCTCCGCTTCGACAACTTCAAGCCCTCGCGCCCCGCGGCTGTGGTTGCGGAGCACGCGGTTGCGACGGCTCCCGAGAACGAGGAAGTCGAAGCGACCGCAACGACGTAAGCGACAGTCGCGCTTCTATCTGCGTCCATCTGCGTCATCTGCGGACAAGCTTTATCGGCAGAATTGCGCAGATGACGCAGATGCAAACTACGGCGTGCTCGCCGGTGGCACTCTCTTCTTCGTCGCTTGTTCGAATGAATATGCGAGCTTCAACAGCGTCGGTTCACTGCACGCCATGCCGGTGAAACTCACGCCGTAGGGTTGCGGCAAGGCCTTGAACGTTTCCGGGAATGCCGTCGTTGGCGCGTTCGGGACCATTGCCCACGGGACGATTACTGTCGGATAGCCGGGGCGCGCGGCGATTGAGGCGCCGCTGGGGCCGGGGAAGAGGATGGCGTCGAGGTTTTGCGACTTCATCACTTCGTCGATGCCGTGCGTGGCGGAGAGGCGGATGTCGTTGGCGCGGTCGGATTCGTAGCGCGATTTGAAGAGCTCGAGGTCCATGGCGTCGGAGATGTCGAGCAGCGATTGGCCGTATTTGATTGCGCCCATCTTGGCGTGATCAGTGTTCCACTTGCGAAGCTCAGCCAGAGTTTTCACGGGCGCGTCTTTACCGAGGGCAGCGAGCCATTTGTTGAAATCGCGTTCCATGCCGTAGGCGAGATCGATCGAGCACTTCTTGCCTTTGACGTCGTCCATGTCGGTGCAGACGCCCCAGAGGAAGTAATTGTCGGCGGCGTTCTTGTCGGTGATGCTGGGGATGTCGGCAGGATCGACGATGACGGCGCCCTGTTCCTTGAGCACGGCGATGGCGTCGTTCATCACCTTGGTCTGATCGGGATTCAAACCGCCGCGCGGCGTGGTCGCGCCGGGAACCATGATCTTGTCGTAGAAGCCGGCGCGCGGGATGCCGATACGCGCGCCTTTGAGTCCATCCTTTTTCAGGAACTGCGTGTAGTCGTGATTGGGAGGCGGCGTGCAGCGCGTCGTGGCCGGATCGTTCGGATCGGGATTGTTGCCCTCGAGAACGCCGAAGAGAATCGCGGCATCACTGACGAATTTGGCCATCGGGCCGGCAGTGTCCTGATCGGCGGTGATGGGGATGACGCCGTAGCGCGAGATGCGGCCGACCGTTGGTTTGATCGCGGCCAGCATGTTTTGATTCGAAGGACTGAGGATCGATCCCGAGGTTTCGCTGCCGACGTTCGCTGCCCAGAAGTTCGCGGTCGTGCCCGCGCCGGAGCTCGATCCTCCGGTTGCCAGCGCGGGACGTCCGTCGCCGGTTTCGGTGCGCGGATCGCGGCGCGGATCGTAAGGATTGAAGCCGTAGCCGTTGAGCGCGTTGTAATTCGTCGGCATCGGCGGATTGCCGGCCACCCAGTTGGCGAGCTCCGTGAGCTGCGTCTTGGCCATGATGATGGCGCCGGCATCGCGAAGGTTTTTCGTCAGCGTGGCGTCGTATGGCGGCGTGAGATTGGCGAACGCCAGCGCGCCGCCGGTCGTCAGCATGTCGGTCGTCTGAATGTTGTCTTTGAGCGCGATCGGGATTCCGTGCAACGGTCCACGGATCTTGCCGGCGGCGCGTTCGCGATCGCGTTCATCGGCTTCTTTGAGCGCATTCGGATTGACGGTGACCGCGGCGTGGAGTTTGTCCTCGTACGTCGCGATACGAATCAGGTACTGCTGCACGAGCTCGTGCGAGGTGACGCGGCCGTCTTTCAACGCAGCCTGCATGTCGGAGATGCTGGCCTCGACGACGCTGAAAGGTTTCGGCGCGGGCTTGCTGGGTTTGTTTGCTGCGAGTGTCGTGCTGACGATTGCGAAAAGGAGGAGGGCGGATGTTGCGGCGCTCTTCATGGGCGCGGATTGTAAACGTAGGTCAGCTACTTCGAGATCACTCCGCGCAATCCTCCGGAAATCAGCGCCGCCAGGTTCGTCAGAATTCGCGGGAGGGCCAGGCCGCCGGGGCTGGCCAGGTACATCGGCTCCCACTCCGGATCGAACTTTTCTTTGTATTGCCGAAGGCCCTGGAAGTTGTAGAAGTTTTCGCCGAATCGATAGGCAAGCGATCCGACGCGGCTCCAGAGCGTGCCGAGGGTTCGGTTCTCGAGTCCTGAGAGCGGAGCCATGCCGAGGTTGAAAAGGCGATATCCCTTTTGCTGGCCCCACAGAATGAGACTGATGAACATGTAATCCATCACGCTAGCGGGAGCGTCGGGAAGATGGCGCATCAGGTCGACCGACAGTTCATCGCCGGCGCCGTTCCAAAGATTGGCGAACGCGACGATCTGACCACCGTTGCGCACCACTGCGACGTCGCAGCGCCGCAGGTACTGCTCCGAAAAGAAGCCGAGCGAGAAGCCTTTTTCGCGCGTCCGTTTTTCGGCGAGCCAGGAATCAGAGATCACGCGAAGCTCATCGATGACCGGTCCGGACGGAATGATCTCGAAGGAACAGCCATCCGCTTCGAGGCGGCGCAACGTGTAGCGCATCCACTTCCGGCTGCGTCCTTCGAGCGAGAAGGACTCCAGCGGCACGCGCGCTTCTTCGCCGATCTTCAGCAGGGTCAGCCCGAGGTCGAGATAGAAATGAAGGTTCTGGCGCTGCACTTCGTAGAACACCGGCCAGCCTGCGTGAAGGTCGCACATCTCGCGGAACTGCCAGATCAGCTCCTGCTTTTCTTCCTCCTCGCCGGCCGGATCGCCCATCGCAATCCAGCTTCGTCCCTCGACGCCGTACATCAGAAACGAGCGGCCAGTAGGACTGAAAAGCAACGGCTTGTCGGCGAGCAGGGCCACATTTGCCTGACTGTTTTTCTCGGTTGCCAGAACGGCCGCGGCGCGGTCCACTTCGTCGATCGACGGCGGATCCGGCTCTTCCGGGGCGGGGCGGAGCAGGCGTTGAATCGAGTAGAGAAGCAGCAGCCCGACGACGCCGACCGAGGCGCGCAGAAAGCGAGGGGCGTCGGCGCGGAAGGAGAAGTGCCACCAGAGATCGCGCGAGTAATCGACGTGTTTGTAGCTGAAGAAGCCGAGCCAGGCGGAGGAGATCAAAACGAGAACGATGGCCACGATCCAGCCGGGGCCGAAGCCTTCATTGAGCAGCGAAGCTTTGCGATAGAAGTGACGGCGCGACGCCACCAGTGCGAAGAGCATCACGGCGAGAATGATCGCTTCCTCGAAATCGCCGCCTTTGAAGAGTTGGAAGAGGATGCCGGCACCGAGCACGCCGACGGTGAGTTGGTACGCGGCATCAAGGCGCCGCTGCAGGCCGCGGGCGAGGATCAGCAGCGCTGCGCCGGTGATCGAGCCGAAGAAGTGCGACAACTCGACGATCGGCAGCGGCACGAGACGACGAAGCAGAAACGTCCGGCCTGGCAGCGTCGGCGTCGCGCCCGAAAACAGGAGCACCGCGCCGCCGATGAATATCGTGAATGCGAGAAGTTGCGGCGCGATACCGGGAGCCCATCGCCCGAAGATTTTCCACGCCTTCACGACGCCTTCGCGCTTCTCGACGATCTCGTGCGTCGCCAGGAGAATGATCGCGACGAGCAGCGGAATCAGGTAGTAGATGACGCGGAAGGCGACGAGCGACCCGAGGATCGCGGAGGCGGAAAAATAGGGAGCGAGGAAGACGAGAATGATCGCTTCGAAGATCCCAATTCCGCCCGGCACGTTCGAGGCGACGCCCGCGATTTGCGCGAGGAGAAAGATGCCGAGAAACTGCGGGAACGTCAGCGGAAGGGAATCAGGCAGGAGGATGTAGAGAACCGCGGCGGCGATCGTCCAGTCCAGGCACGACGTCGCCACTTGCGCGACGAAGATTCGAAGAGTGGGAAGCTCGAACTCCCACTGTTGGATCCGGACCGGCTCGCGTCGGATCGCGATCCAGAGCATGTAGGCGATGGCCGGAAGCAGCAGCACGATTCCCAGCAACCGCATCGACGCGAACGGCAGATGGATCGACGCCGGCACATCCGGCGGCGCGACGAGAAAGAAGATCCCGCCGAGCAGGACGAAGCCGAGCCAGAAGCTGACCGTGCAGAAGACGATGACCTTCGCGATCTCGACCGCCGTGAGCCGCCAGGCGTTGTAAAGCCGGTAGCGGAGCGACCCGCCGACCAGTCCCGAAAATCCAACGTTGTTGTTGAACGCATAGCCGATGAATGAGGCCAGCGCGATCTTGAAGTACGGAAGCGGATGCCGGATGTAGCGAAAGGCCAGCGTGTCGTAGCCGGTCATCACGAGGTAGCCGAGGAGCGTGAGCGCGGTGGCCAGGAGTAGTTGATTGCCGGGCAGCGCGCTGACATACGCGATGACGTCGCGGTACCGATAATGCGCCAGCGTGTCGTGCAAGACGCGCAACGCCACGGCAAACAACGCCAGAATCAGCAGCGGTTTGAGGAACGGCGCGATCCGTTTGAGGCGGTTGAGGTTCATGGGTTGACGGTTGCTGGCGTGCAGGTTACCGGGTTGCCAGGTTGCCAGGCCGGCAGATCGTCCCCTGGCCGCTTAACGACAGTTTGACGCAGAAGATGTGGCAACTCGACAACCTGGCAACTCAGCAACCTTCTACTCCAACGCAATCCACAATGCCGCCCCATGCGCCGCCGCCTGCTTGGCCGTCAGAAGAAGTTGTACGTACGTCTGCACGTCGAGATCGGCATCGAAGAGCGCGTCATCCTCGAGGTACTTCGCCGCGAGCTGCATCAACTCGACATCGTCGGTCGGAAGATTGACGCTCGTGGCAAAAAGGCGAAGCTCATCGAGAAGGACGGGCAGGCTCCCGGCTTCCAGAGGATCGGCGACGGTCGGGATGAGGATGTGCTCCACGCTGGCGAACGGTAGCGGCAAATAGACGGATTGATAGGCGTCGATACCGGCGATCTGCGGCGCGGAAGGAATCGCGCGCATGACGCTCTCCTGCAATTTCGACCATCCAATCGCTTCGACCGGATCCGACCGATACGCCTCGGCATCCACGGTTCCGAGCGCCGGAAATCGCTTGCGAAGCTCACCGTCGATCGTCTGCGCGAGATCGGGCGTGAAGACATCGGCAGCGTTGCCGGCGACGAAGACGATCGACACATGGTCAGCGTACCGTACGTGGCCGCCGTTGTGCACTGTGACGCTGCCCATGCCGAGTGAATCGACGTACGACTGCATCATCATCGGAGGCGGCCCGGCCGGTTTGACATGCGCGATTTTCATGGGCCGTTATCGCCGCCGCGTCCTTCTTATTGACAGCGGCAAACCACGCAACTATGCCTCGCGCGGCATCCACGGTTTCCTCGGGCAGCACAACATCGCGCCCGGCGAATTGCTCGCGCGCGGACGTGCCGAGGTCGAGGCGGCGGGCGCGGAGATCTGTCATTGCACAGCGGAGCGCGTCGAGAAAGTAGGCGACATTTTCGAAGTGACCACCAGCGCGGGCATGATGCGCGCCCGCCGCGTCGTCCTCGCGTATGGCGTGCGCGACAAGCTGCCGGACATTCCGGACATCGCCAGCTACTACGGCGGAAGCGTGTTCCATTGCCCCGACTGCGACGGCTTCGAAGCCAGCGACAAACGCGTCGGCGTGATCGGCTGGGGAAAGAAAGCAGCAGGCCTCGCGCTCAAACTTTTGCAATGGACCGATCAACTGACCGTCTTCACGGATGGCCACCCGCGCGAGTGGACCGATGAACATCACAGCAAACTGCTCGCGCTCAGCATCGGCGTCAAAGACGAGAAGGTGATCTCGCTTGTCGGCGATGACGCCATCGTTCGCGCCGCGGTGTTATCGACCGGAGAGCGCGTTGCCGTCGATGCTCTCTTCTTCACGATTGGCGTCGAACGTTCGTGTGTGCTGGCGGAGGATCTGGGATGCGAAGTGGATGAAGAGCACCCGAACATCGTCGTCGACGAATACAAGCAGACGTCGATCGAGGGGATCTACGCGATCGGCGATCTCGTCCGCGGCTCGCAATTGGCGATTACGTCTGCGGCTGATGGCGCGATTGCAGCGATCGCGATCAATAAGTCGTTGCTGCCGCCGGCGCGTCGGGTGTAAGACCCAGCATTACGTGTGATCGGGCCGCGCTATGCCCAGATCCCTGCAGATCTTGCGAATCAAGTCGTCCCCGATTTCGGCGTGTCGCGGAACTGCTGAACGCCGGTTGAGGCTGACGTTGATGTACCACGAGTGACGCGAAACCCTCACGCAGCAGCGTGCAACCATGATCACTCAGCCACCGCTCCAGAGCGCGGCGTTTCATACTGCGATGCGAATCTCTTCGAAGTCCTCCGTCGCTTCGGAACGCGCATCAGCGCGGTTGAGCTCGAGCGCCTCCGCCAACGTGATCCGAAGCGTTGCCAGCAACTCGTCGCGCGTCGGCTCCTGGCAGTTCACGCCGGGCACCTCTTCGATCCAGCCGATCCAGTAGTCACCGGACTTCTGCACGATCGCGGTGTACTCAGTCATGTCGTTCATCTTAGCAGCAACCCTTCCATCAGTTTCGTCGCAAAAAGCCTTCTCCAAATTACAATTCCCGCTCATGCGCCGCACTGTTTTCGCTCTCGCCGTCTTTCTCGCCACCACCCTCTTCGCTCAGGCACCAGCCGCCGATCCGCCGATGCTCGGATTCAGCGCCGCGAATGCTGCGAAGGAACGCGCGCTTGAATCGCAGTTCGATTCGTCGCTGAAGCGCGACGATCTCCGCGACTGGATGAAGCGCCTCTCCGCGCGCCCTCACCACCTCGGCTCCGCCTACGATCACGACAACCAGGTGTTCATCGCATCGCTCTTCAAGTCTTGGGGCTACGACACGAACATCGAAGAGTTCCGCGTGCTCTTCCCGACACCGAAACGCCGCGTCGTCGAGCTCATCGCGCCCGAACATTTCGTGGCCAGGCTCGCCGAGCCGCCGGTTCCGGGCGATGCGACCTCGGGACAGACCGCCGAGCAGCTTCCTACCTACAACGCCTACTCGATCGACGGCGATGTCACCGGCGATCTCGTTTACGCGAACTACGGCATCCCCGCTGACTACGAGCTGCTCGAGCGCAACGGCGTCGACGTGAAGGGAAAGATCGTCATCACGCGCTACGGCGGCTCGTGGCGCGGCATCAAGCCGAAGGTCGCCGCCGAGCATGGCGCGATCGGTTGTCTCATCTACTCGGATCCTCGTGATGACGGCTACGGCGGCGGGGACGTTTTTCCGAAAGGGCCGATGCGGCCGCCCCAGGGAGTGCAACGGGGGAGCGTCGCCGACATGCCGACATTCCCCGGCGATCCGCTGACGCCCGGCGTCGGCGCGACCAAGGATGCG
>DATAMS010000351.1:0-3621 GCA_036260495.1 Thermoanaerobaculia bacterium | reverse complement strand
CAAACCAGTGCAACACAAATCCGCGATCCGCCTCATCATCGAGCCGCTGGCCATCGCCATCGCTCTGGCGTTTCTCGTGCGCGCGACGATCCGAATCTACGTGATTCCCTCCTTCTCGATGGCGCCCACGCTGATGGCTGGCGATCACATCGTCGTCACGCCGTACCGGTTTCACAACGAGCCGCAGCCGGGCGACGTCATCGTTTTCCGATCGCCCAAAACGGCTGGTGAGCTGATGATCAAGCGCGTGATCGGCGCGCCCGGCGATGTCGTCGAGACGCGCGAAGGCCGCGTCATCGTTCGCGATCACGCCCTCGCGGAACCGTACGTTGCCGCCCAAGCCAGCACCGGCCTCATCCCGCCCCAGCGAGTCCCCGCAGACTCCTACTTCGTTCTAGGCGACAACCGTACCGACTCGCTCGACAGCCGTAGTTGGGGCGTGCTCCCGCGCGCGGACGTGCTCGGACGCGCGCGACTGATTCTCTGGTCCTCGGAAGCGCCGGTCGGAAGCCGGGAGTCGGGAGTCGTAGCGGCTTCTTCTCCGACTCCCGACACCCGACACCCGACACCCTCGCGCATCGAGCGTCTCTTCAAACTCATCCAATAGGTATACTCAGCGGCGACGGAGGTTTTTATGCGCAAGAGTCGTCGGGAGCGCGGTGAGAGTCAGTTCGGATGCCTTCTCGGATTGATCCTTCTTGGAATCGCCATTTTCGTCGCCTGGAAGATGATCCCCGTGAAAGTAAAAGCGGCCGAGATGCGGCAGACCGTCGTCGACGAAGCCAAATCCGCTGGCACGCACAATGATGAGCGCATCAAGGCAGCGATCATGGCCAAAGCGCGCGAAGACTCCCTCCCACTCACCGAAGAGGACATCAACATCGTGCGCGCCAACGGCGAGATCACCGTCACCGTAAACTACACCGTCCCCATCGTCTTCCCCGGCTACACCTATCAATGGCACATCACCCACAGCGCGAACAATCCGATTTTCTAAAAGGAATCCCATGCCCATCAACATCAAAATCCGCGACAACGGACCCTACCTCGTCGAAGGCGAGTTCACCCTTACCGACGCCCAGGGCAATCCGGTCGAGGTGAAAAAAGCAGCGCTCTGCCGCTGCGGCGGTTCGACGATGAAGCCGTTCTGCGACGGCACCCACTCGAAGATCGGTTTCAAAGGCGCCAACGAAGCGGTTCAGGAAGCCGATCCCGCCGCTCAATCCTCGGGCGGCACGTCTTCCACCTGAAATACGACCGTCTCCCAACCGGTCAGCACGCCAACCCTAATAAAGCTCTCTTCCTGCCGTTCCTGAATGAATTCAAAGTTTTCCATGGCAGCCACAGAGATCAAACGGTACGCCGGAGATTGAAAATCGCGAAGTGACGGCGTGGCAATAGTTTGCGCGCCGGGAGCCCGCGAAGCGGCGTCAAATCCGGCGGAAGAGCGCCAAAGTTTTTTACAGACCGCTACTCGCGACCCTGCGTTCCTGAAGTCGTTGTCGTCGCCGGTGGCGGCTCCGTCTCCGTCTTCGGTTCCGTTTCGGTTGGGGGTGCAGTCTCTGTCGGTGGCGCAGCGGTCGTCGTCTCCGTGGGCGGCTCCGGCGTCGCGGTATCAGTCGCCGGAACCTGCTGCAACGCCGTATCGACCGTCGCGGTCGTCGCGGTCACCGGTGCCGGCGGCGGCGGCTTCTTCTCTGTCAGCACTTCCTTCTCGAACAGATAGCCCCAGCGGCGCATCCGCGAAAGAACCATTCGCTGGCGCCAGCGCAACCGTTTGTTGGGCGACGCCGGATTCATGACCCTCGGATTGGGAAGGCATGCGGCGAGGAGCGCGGCCTGTGATGGCGAAAGCGATGCAGCCGTCGAATGAAAATACGATTGCGCCGCCGCCTCGGCTCCGTAAACGCGCTCGCCCATCTCCACGACGTTGATGTAGATCTCCAGGATCCGTTTCTTCGTCAGATGGCTTTCCAGCGACCGCGCGATAAAGTACTCCTTCACTTTGCGGAACGGATTGCGCGACGGCGAAAGGTAGAGGTTCTTCGCCAGTTGCTGCGTGATCGTCGAGCCGCCGTGCGTGAGCTTCTTGTGCGCCCAGTCTTTCTCGATGGCTTCCTGCAAACCCTTCACATCCACCGCGTCGTGCTCGAAGAACGTATCGTCCTCGGCTACCAGTACCGCGCGCCGCAGATACGGCGAGATCCGCGCGTACGGAACCCATCGATAATCGATCGCATCCGGTTTGCCGGCCGCGCGCAGTTCCGCTTTGCGCTGTTCCATGAACGCCGTCGTCGCCGGCGGCGTCGTTGCCAATGAAGCGACGTCAGGAAACGTGATCCATTCGTAGCCGATGAAGAGAAGGAGCGCGATGAACGCGATCAGCAGGATGCGGCGAAACATGCCCGCCGATTCTATGATGCCGAGTCATGACCCCCGTCATCGTTCTCACCAGCGTCGCCGCCGATTTCGATGCACGCCCGCTCGCCCGCGAGCTCGTCGGGATGCGCCTCGTTGCCTGCGTGAACATCGTTTCCGGTGTGTTGTCGATTTTCCGTTGGAAGGGCGCGATCGAAGAGGACGGCGAACAACTCCTCGTCATCAAGACGGTCGATGACAACGTGGAAGCACTGCGCAAGGAGCTCTTCGCGCGTCATCCGTACGAGGTGCCGGAGTTTCTCGTACTGCCAGTGGCATCAACGTCCGACACTTACGGAGCGTGGTTGGCGGAATCGATCTCGCGTTAGATGCTTGTCACGCGGAGCCGCGGAGATGCGGAGAAAACCTCTGCGTCCCCCGCGTCTCCGCGTGAAACGGTTTTCGTCCGCCTTCGCCACCTCGTTGCAGCTCCGAAGAGAATCAGCAAGCCGAGTGTCACAAACGAAATCGCCCGACCCCGCGTGAACGACTCGGGGAGATATTGCAGTTTGACTTGATGGCGTCCCGCGGGAACGAAAACGCCGAGGAAGGCGTGGTTGGCGAAACGCATCTGGACGCGGCGTCCGTCGATGTACGCGCGCCAGCCCTTCCACGCCGACTGCGACGCCACCACCCATCCGTCGGCAGCCATCGTGGCGTCGATCTCGAGGTTGAAACCGTCGCGATGAATCGTCAGCGTGCCCGGACCGTTCGCGATCTCGTGAGGTTTATATTCGGGTACCTCGATCCAGGCCATGTCGGAAAAATCCTTCGCGATCTTCATCCCCTTCAGCACGAGAACGCCGTCGCGCTCGTAACGGATGCGGCGCGGCACGAACGCGCGCGGCAGCACGTGGGTGTTCTCGAACAGCTTCGCGCTGCGGTCTTTCATCAACTCGCGCCAGCCCGGCGTCAGATCCACGCCGATCGGTACGATCGCGTATTTGATGTTGAGGAATGAAAGAAACGGCGGCTGCAAATCGCCGATGGCGTTGAACGACACCGGCTGCGGAATCGACCAGACCGGATACGTATCTGCCAGCCGCGCGAACGTCATCGCCTCGTATCCGCGCGGATCTTCGAGCTGATAGATCGCGGCGGAGTCTGGGATGAGAACGAAATGCTCGCCCGCTACTCGAAACGGTTCCCTCCTATCCCGCGGGATCGCGCGAATGAGCGGGATCTTCGGATAGAAAACGTGTT
>DATAMS010000329.1:0-5546 GCA_036260495.1 Thermoanaerobaculia bacterium | reverse complement strand
GACGTAACGGCGAATGAACTCTTGCGTCAGACGGAATTCGCCATGCTCCCAGGCCAAGCCGATGCCGACTTGCGTCGCAGCAGGATCGAGAATGGTTTTGCGATGGCCATCATGCGGGGCAACCTCGCCCATCATCGCCGCCTCGGAGCTCCGAATCATGTCGTACAGCGAGCGGTCGCTGAAGTTGTAGTTTGCCGACCACGCCGCCGCGTTCTCGCTGACGCCATCGTTGCCGCCAGCGAATGAATAGCGCATGTAGGGAGCAGCGCCGTCGGTGGTGAAGTGGCCGGTCGTGCCGTTGCGAATCTGGGCCTGGCAATACGCATCCGCGACGACCGATGCCTGCGCGTCGAGTTGCACGGGGCTGAGTCCGAATTTGGCGCGGTCGTGATTGATCATGCGCACCAACTCCGCGCGCAACGTCATCCGCGTCTCATCCGCCGCGCCTTCCCCCTGCGCCAGCGTGGCGCCAAAGGTGAACGCGATCGTCAACAGCGCAAGCCCAAGCTTCTTCATCGGAGCGTTTGTGGAACGAAGAGTGTCGGCAGTTTATTCGGAATTGGGGTGTGCGTTAGCCGCATCACCAGCTTGCGGGTTTGCGAAACGCTCCCACGGAATCGGCAAGCTCGTCGGGAAACTGCGCGGCACGGAGCGCCCCAGCCCGAATTCGACGAACCGTCGTTGCATGCTTGCCAAGGTTGCCACTCGCGTACTGCGAAGGATGAAGAAGAGCAACGCCCTTCTTCAATTCATTCTTCACGACTCGCAGTGGTTCCTCCAGATCGGTGTCATTGGAAATCACTGCCGCGATGTCAAAGTTTCCGCGGAATCCGTCGCAAAGCAGGTGAGTGGCGAGATTGACGTCGGTACCCTTCTCCTCGGTCTTCATGATCGTGAGAGGTTTGTAGAAGCCCTTTGCCCAGCTCTCGGCGCAGGGTGCCTTCTTGGGTAGCGTGAGAAACGAACCTCGATAGATCTCAACGTTGGGGAGTGTCCCGAGCGCCCTGAGATACGTGAGTTGGCGGGTTTGCTGATCTGGGTCCCAGGGACTGGGCGCAACGATGGCCGTGAAGTACTTGATCTTTATGACGTCGTATTGTGGAAGGTAGAGCTTGGCTAACGCATTCAGATCCAGCCAATTGCACCTGTTTGGCTTCAGTGCGCGGTAGTAGAGATTGAATCCATCTACGTACACATACGCCCGAAGCCTCACTCAAGAAAGATAGCAGAAAAAGCTGAAGCCGCCTTTCGGCGGCCTCGCACCCCTTCACCGAAGATCCAGGGCAGTAGATGGAACAATATAAATCCTATCTCGGCGGTGAGTCAACTGCCGCAGTCTGCAACGCCAACAACACCGCAACCAACAACTCTGCTACCGCAACGGCAGCTCCAGCGATATCCGGAAACCGGGATTCAGGTTTTCGGCGTGCACAGTTCCCCCGTGCTCTTCGATTGCTTTGCGCGTGATGGCAAGGCCGAGGCCGGTGCCGGAGGATTTGGTGGAGAAGTAGGGATCGAAGATTTTTGGCAGCAGCTCGGGCGGGACGCCGGGACCGTCGTCGTCGACGGAAATGATCACTCGGGAATCGACGCCGTAGCTGTTCATACGGACGCGGCCGCCGGGCGCGGCCTGGAACGCGTTCTCGATCAGATTGGCGATCGCGCCGCGGAGCAGCCGGGCATCGCCAGAAAAGTTCTCAGGAGTGGACGGCTGGATCTCTGCATGAAAGCGGATGCCGCGCTCGCTGCTTTCGGCGTAGCTTGCGGCGATGTCTTCGAGCAGCGTGCGCAAGCGAAGCGGCTTGCGCTGCACGGTTCGCGATGAGGCGTAGTCGCTGAATTCCTTCGAAGTCTCGCGCAACGTGACGACCTGGCGAAGAATGTTCTCTACCGCGGTCATCACGATCTTCGACAGGTTCGGATCGTCATGCTCGGCGACGGCGCGCAAGTGTTCGGCGGTCAACTGAATCGGCGTCAGCGGATTCTTGATCTCGTGCGCGACCTGGCGGGCCATCTCGCCCCATGCTTCCAGCCGGTTTGAGCGCAGGATTTCCGTGACGTCTTCGGCGATGAGCATCTCTTCGTCGCCGCCGGGCAGCGGCACGATCGACACGCGAAACGTCCTCGCGTTCCCATCCACCGTCAGCTCGATCTCCTTCGCCTCGGCACGCCGATGCCGGTGACCGGTCAGAAATTCGCGCACCTCGTCGTGGAAGGTGACCGCATCGCCGAATAGTTTTCGCGCTCCGGCGTTCGTCGCTGAGACGTTCATCTCGCCGTCGAGCACGACGACTGCGGCGTTAATGTTTTCAAGCAAGGTCTGCAATCGATCGCGCTCGTGGCGAAGATCGTTCTGTTGCCTGCGGATCGACTGGGCCATGTCGCGGAAGGTCGTGACGAGGAGTCCGAGGTCGGGGTCGGAGGGGACGCGGAGATCGAGATCGAAATCGCCGCGCGCCACGGCTCGCGCGCCGCCGACCAGCGCCTGCACCGGACGCGTGACGCTGCCCGCGGCAACGTAGGCGACGAAGATCGCGGCCAGAACGATGAAGATCAGAAGCATGTAAATCGTCGTGGCCAGATCGTTGACCTGCGCTTCGATCTGGCGCCCCTGAACGATCAGCGGCAACGCCATCGTGTAGTTCTGTCCGTGCACGAGATTGACCGGCGAATAGAGCTCGATGAATTGCGCGGGACCGGAATGGCGGATGGAGAGTTGCTTGCCGCCGACGACGATGTTCGCGTAGACATCGCCGGGCAGCCGCTCCGACTCGACGCGCGCGGCGAAGAGATCGCGGCGGCTCGATGCGATCAGCGTGTCGTCGCGATAAAGGTGCAGATCGTGACCGATGACGCGCGCCAGCCAGCTCAGCACGTCATCGTCGAGGACCTGTTCGGGATGCGACGTTGGCGACGTCGACGCGAGATAGTCCTCGATCACGCGCTCCGCGGCGGTGAGCGCTGTCTGCCCGCGGTCGAGGTACTCGGCTTCGAGACGATTAGCGAGATAGGCGCGGACAAAAAGGACGAAGACGACCAGCGGCAGGATGACGACCGCGGTCAGATAAAGAGAGGTTCGCGTGCGGAAGTCGAGATTGCGCGGCGCGCGGCGGATCACCGACGCAATCACCGGCAGCGACCGCGTCACGATCACGGCCAGAACGAAGGCGATGGCCCAGATGGCGACGCCGCCCGCGCGACGCACCTGCTGTCCGCGCGTCGGCACTTGCAGCGGGAAAGCGTAGAGCGCGTCGTCGGTGCGGCGCACGTAGACCGCCGATCCTGCCCCTTCGTTCTCCTCGATCCAGACGCCGTTGCCGCTCTTGAGCGTGGTGAAGTACGAGGTGGGACTCTGCGGCAATCGCACCGTCGTCGCGCCGTGCGCGTTTCCGTCGCGATCGTAGACGACGATCTCGCGCTGCGGCCGCAGTCCGGTGACGGTGTCGTTGAAGGACGGCTCGAAAAAATCGCGATAGACGTCAGCAAACGTCGTCGCTCCCGGATCCGCCGGATTCACGACATGCACGCTCCCTTCGGCAATCGGAATTCCGCCGATGGTGAGGTCGAAGTCGTGATGCAGAAGAACGCGCGTCAGGTTGCCGATCTGCAGCACTTCGCGGCCTGACTCCGGACGCCGCTCGCTGAACTGCGGCAGGCCGACGCCGAAGCGGCTGAGCGGGTGATCGAAGATGTCGTGCACGGCGATGACCGCCGGCACGCGCCATTTCGAAAGATCGCTGCGCAGCCAGAGCGCGTAGGCGAGATCCTCGAGATTCATCTTGCGGTAATCGTCGGGGAGAATCGCGCTCAGCTCTGTTGTCGCAAACTCGTTGTGCAGGGTGTCTTCGATCATGGCGCGCAACTGGCCGGCCTCACCGACGACGAGCGGCGCGTATGTGTCAGCGATGAAGTGCCTCGCGCTGGACCGCTCGAAAAGCTGCAGCGGCATGTAGACGATCATCACCATCAGCAGCGCGCTTCCAAACGTTCGCAGAGTGAAGCTTGTGGTGAGCGCGTGCAACAGGAGCGAGACGACGATCGCGCCCGCGATCCAGAGAAATGCGCGTTTGGGCATGTAAGGCATCGCAGAAGCGGAAGCGATGATCGGGATGATGATGACGCCGATGCCGATGAGCGTAGCTGCAAGCGAAGCTTCGTGCCGCGTGATCTGCACGACCGCAAAACCAAACAGGAGAAGCGCCGCGAGCAGCACGCCCTGCGCCGCGGAAACGGGAAGGATGTGGTCCGGCATCGTGGAGATGCGTGAGTTGTCGACGAGGTTGCGAACGAGCGCCATGTATCCGGCCGCGGCGGCCGCGGCGACGATGCTCCGCGTGATTTGCACCGCGATGGACGCGCCGCGTCTGCGGGTCAGCGTCAACGCGATCGCCAGAATCGCCGCGGCGGTGAGCAATAGATCGAATGGCGATCGGCTGAAGGGTCCGAGGATGCGTGAGGCGAAAAGATCGAATCGAAAGACCTGCCAGGGATCGTCATCGACATGCATCGGCAGAAGCGATGCGCGAGCGGCGATGACGAGAAGGATCGTTGCGATTGTGGGGAGTAGGGAGTGGGGTGTGGGGTGTGGGAGCTTCGTTGGTTCCGCTGCGGTTCGTGACGTCGAAAGTGACAGCGTTGAAGGTTGATCGCCTCGTGGTTCTCCGACTCCCCACTCCCCACTCCCCACTCCCTCGAACACTCCCCACACCCCACTCCCCACCCCCCACAACACCGCCAACGCACTCAGCGCAAGCAGAATCGCGGCGATGCCGTTGCCGAGGGCGCGGACGCTTTGCATGACGTCGGCTTTGGCACGCGGGGTGACGTCGATCCAGAGTGTCGCCGACGGGCGGCGCTCCAGAACGAAGCGCAGCGATCCCGGCTCCTGCCGCAGAACGCCTGCGTGGAACATCGTGCCAACGACCCAATCGTCGTCGGGATCGAACAGCGATCGCGACATCGGATGGTTGGGGACGCGCTTGAACGCCTGCACCGATACGGCCGGACTCGGGAGCGCTTGCGAACGGACGATGTAGAGATTCGTGGCATCGAACTCGAAGCTCGTCGCGCCGGGCGTGCGAAGGTCTTCACCCCACCAAGCAAGAGCTTCTCCATTCGGAGCAACGGTGCGGATTCCCTGGCGCACGCCGGTCGCTTCGCCGTGCAGCATCGCGAACATCTGTTCGCGGGTTGCTGCCGGCTGCGCGGTTAGTTTCTTCGCAACGCGGGCGACGGCGGCATCGAGCGTCGATTCAGTCGTCGCGATCTCGCTTCGAATGTGCTGCACTTCGCGCTCGACGTGCCGCGAGGAGCGCGTGCTGAAGTCGCGCTCGATGCCCGACACGATCAAGTAGGTGGTGAGCCAGGCGCCGGCGGCGAGCAAAAGAAAGACCGCCGCGGCGCGCGCGGCGGTCGTTTTGGCTACCCGAGTTGCGTGAAGCCGCATGGTTGGTCAGTAGATTAGTGGATTAGCCGACCAGTGATTAGAGATCAGGGCATCGTGTGCCTTCTGGGTTTGCAATCAGGTAAGCGGATTGTTGGCCGGA
>DATAMS010000302.1:0-3014 GCA_036260495.1 Thermoanaerobaculia bacterium | reverse complement strand
CGTCCTTCGGCCGCAAGACCAGCGCGCATCGCGTGCTGCCCGACGATCTTCTGCGCGAGGCGTCGCGCCGGCTCGGGATCGTGGCGCTCACCGGCGCGATGCTCTGGATTCTCGGCACGCTGCTCGATCATGTCGCCGTTCACCTCATGAGTCATGGCGCGACGCGGTTGCACCAGGCCATGGCCACCGATGTCATCGCCGGCGTCAGCGTTCTCATCTCGCTCGCGGTTTTCTTTTACACACGCCGCAGCGAGCGCAATCCTCGCTCGATTCTCGACCTCGGTCTCGTCTACATGATCCTCACCTCGATCGCCCTCGGCATGGTGATGCATTGGGAGCACGTGCCGTCGAACTGGCCGGTGCTTCCAGGGATCAGTTGGATTGGCGCGGTGGTGTTGATGTTCGCGGCGATCGTGCCCAGCACGCGCGCGAAGACTCTCGTCGCCGGCTTGATCGCGGTCTCGATGAATCCGATCGGCATGCTGGTCGCGCGAGCCCGCGGCGCCTGGCAGTTCGGCGCGACCGGCAACGTGTTGCTGATGCACTATCCCGACTACTTGCTCGTCGGCGTCGCAGTCGTAATTTCGCACGTACTCACGAACCTCGGGCGCGAGATCGCCTCCGCGCGAGAGATGGGCAGTTACCGCCTCGGAGAGCTGATCGGCAGCGGCGGAATGGGTCAGGTCTACCGAGCAACGCACCGAATGCTGGCGCGTCCCGCCGCGATCAAACTGATCCGCCCCGAGATGATTCGCGAAGAGAAGGGAGAGTCGGGCCGCGTCGCCGTGAAACGATTTCGCCGCGAGGCCGAGGCGGCGGCAAGCCTCCGGTCGCCGCACACGGTCGAGTTGTATGACTTCGGAGTCACCGACGACCAGACGATGTACTTCGTCATGGAGTTGCTTGACGGGCTCGATCTGCAGTCGATGGTGCGCGAGTACGGTCCGCAGCCGCAGCAGCGCGTAATTTTCATTCTGCGGCAGGTCTGCGAATCGCTGGCGGAGGCGCACGCGCGCGGCCTCGTGCATCGCGACATCAAGCCGGCGAACATCCACGTTGGCCGTCTGGGATTGCAACACGATTTCGTCAAGGTGCTCGATTTCGGACTCGTGAAATCGACCGGCGAATCGTTAGGCGAGCAGTGGCTGGCGACGGATGCCGGCCTGACGCCGGGAACGCCGGCGTACATGTCGCCGGAGATGGCGGCCGGCGAGACGCTTGACGGACGCACCGACATCTACGCACTCGGCTGCGTCGGCTATTTTCTGCTGACCGGCTGCCTCGTGTTCGAGGCGGATACGCTTTTTCAGATGATGGCGAAACGTCTGCGCGACGATCCGGTCCCGCCATCGCAGCGAACCAGTCTGTCGATCGATCCCGCGCTCGACGCCGTGATCCTTGCCTGCCTCGCCCGCAATCCCGAGGATCGTCCGGCGAGCGTAGGCGAATTGCGCAAACGTCTCGGCGCGATCGGCGTGCCGGCGTGGGATGAGGATCAGGCGAAGGAATGGTGGGATCACAGACCCGGCGAACAAGCTCCGTCCGCCGGGATCTCGGATGATGCAACGACGCTCGCGCAGGTTACCGAGCGCGAAGCGGTTTGAGGCAATCCTCGCTACCGTTTCTTCTTCAGCGCTTTCCCGATCGTGAGCTGGAATCCGTCAGGATCATCCAGCGAAAATTCGCGATAGCCCCACGATTGATCCTTCGGCTCCGACGTCAGCGTTCCGCCCGCGGCCTTGATTCGTGCAGCGATCTTGTCGATGTCCTGACCGGTTTCGCAATAGAGACGGAATCCGACACCTTTGACGCGGTCGCGTCCTTTCTGCCAGTCGTCCTGTCCGATCATGAACAGCACGTCGCCCGCGGAGAGCTCGACGCCGCGGAGAACTCCATCCATCTCCCAACGATCTCCGACAGTGAATCCGAGGACGTCGCGATACCAGGCCAGACTCTTGTTGATATCGCTGACCGTGAAGCTGGGACTCGCGGACTTGAGACTGAGTGAACCTCTCTTTACCTTGGCAGTCTTTGCCGCCGGTTTCCGCGCAGCCGTTTTCGCAGCCGGTTTGACGACGCTCTTCGCGCTCTTCGCCTTCGCAGCGGGCTTCTTTGCTTTGCTCGATTTCTTTGCGGCCATGGGGTTTCCTCCTTCGTTGTTTGAGTCTGAACTATCTCTCCGGGCATGCTTGTAGTCAACGAGAGGCGGAACCTGGCCGCATCGTTTGTGCGAGGATATCGAAAGAACATTTGAGGTTTCCGCGATGCCGACAGCCACGATCACCATAGATGCCAACCTGAAAGCGCGCCTTGCCGGTTTTGCCCACCAGACCGGACAAAGTGTCGATGCTTTCGTCGAAGCATTTCTTCGCCGTGTTGCGGATGCCGACATCCGCTTTGATCGAGGCGTTCCCGTATTTCCGCGGCGGCACGACGCGCCAATACTGACCGTCGACGATGTTGATCGAATCGCAAACGGATGTTCTCCCGTCGTTTCTGAACGGCCGACGACTCCTTGATTCGGAGTCTTTTCGCCGGCTCGCCGAGGACATTGGCGACAACCGAGAATCTCACAGCGTGTCGGTCAATTCGGATCCCATGGGAACGAAGAATCCTTTCTCGGGACAGGCGAGTAGGCAATCGATAGCACCGTCGTTTGGTTTTGGCGCGAGGCGCACAAGGCGGTATTCACCCCGAGCAATCCGTTCGACGAGGAACTCCTCGCCGGACTCGATGTTGTCCAGCTTGCGAAAGGCGGCTGGCAGGGCGATCTGACCCTTCGACGAAATCGTTGTTTTCATGAGCGATGAGATTACGTCTTACTAAGACCTGTTTCAACTCGAGCTCGTATCAAAATTCTGGGATCTCACGCCGAGTCCAACCATCGGGGGCGGGACGCCCACACTCCTCCGTCGAAAGGAGTGCGGTCGTCTCGACCGCGGGTACTCGGGCGTCCTCGCCCGAGTACTGTCGGACGGTGGCGAAAATTCGTCAAGGAATGGATGGATGCATGA
>DATAMS010000291.1:0-4038 GCA_036260495.1 Thermoanaerobaculia bacterium | reverse complement strand
CGTTCATCTGCGACATCTGCGGATAAGGCATTCCGCGTGCACAACCTCGGCGCACAACTCCCCGCATTGCCCACCAACTGGTCAACACCTGCACACTCCCCGGGTCAATCAACGCTCAAGTGGTCAACATTCAGACCACTTGCAATCAATGGAGGAAGAATGAAACAACGCTCTCTCATGATGTCCATCCTGGTCACGTTTGCCCTTTTCGCCGCAACCCATGCCGTCGCACAACAGAAGACCATCCTCTTCGACGCCGCCCACGCGCAGACCGCCGGCAACGCCGACTGGACGCTCGACGAAGACACCTGCGGCACCGCGCAACGCTTTCCCACACCGGACCAGGCAGGCATCACATCAGGCACCGCGGAGACGTATTGGAACGGCGCGCATTCCGCGATGGGCGTCGACCTCGTGAAGAAAGGCTTTCACGTGGAGAGCCTTCCCGTAGGCGCGCGCATCAGCTACGGCGACGGCACCAACGCCCAGGACCTCAGCCACTACAACGTCTTCGTGATGCCCGAGCCGAACATCGCGCTCACGTCCACCGAGATCACCGCCATCCGCAACTTCGTTTTCAACGGCGGCGGACTTTTCATGATCTCCGACCACGCCGGCGCTGACCGCAATAGCGATGGCATCGACGCCGCGGGCGTCTTCAATCAGCTCATGGGCAGCCCGAGCATCTTCGGCATCACTTACAACGACAACTCGTCCGACAGCACCTTCGGCTGGTTCGACGATCATCCCGATCACAACTACACCACTGTCACCAGCTCGCCGATCATCTTCACGGGCGCGTTCGGCGTCCCGTCATCGACCAAGGGCCTGGGCCTGTTCGGCTCCTCGTCGATGACGTTGTCCGGCGCCGCGCAGGGCCACATCTGGAAAACGACGTCGACGCACGACACATCGTCCGGCGTGACGTACGCGACTTCGACGTACGGCACCGGCCGCATCGCTGCGATTGCTGATTCATCGGTGACCGAGGACGCCACCAACTCCTGCGGTCACGGCACCTTCCTCGGATACAACGATCCCAGCTACGACAACGGCCTTCTCGTCGCCAACGGCATCGCCTGGATCGCCAACGGCACCGGCGGCGGTGGCGACATCACCCCGCCAACCGTCTCGATCACCGCGCCGCTCAACGGCGCCACCGTCGTCGGCACCGTCTCGATCAACGCCACCGCCTCGGACAACGTCGGCGTGACGAAGGTCGAGTTCTACGTCGACGGCGCGCTCAAGTCGACCGACACCACCTCTCCTTATTCTTATAGCTGGGACTCGACGTCGGTCGCCAACGGTTCGCACGCGCTGACCGCGAAGGCCTACGACGCCGCGCTGAACGTCGGAACGTCGATCGCCGTCAACGTCACCGTCAACAATCCCACCGGCACCGACATCTCCGGCTGGACCGTCACGCAAGCCAATGCCACCGTCGTCTACACGATCCCGGCCGGCACGGTGATTCCCGCGAACGGCTACGTCGTCATCGGCCGCGACGCCACGAAGACCGCGTTCCAGACATTCTGGGGCGTGACGCTCGGATCGAACGTCGTCTACTTGACGACCGCCGGCGCGTTCCCGCAGATCAACGGAAGCGAAAACTACACGTTGAAAAACGCCAGCGGCACGATCATCGACGGACCGACGATCTCGACGCAGTCGAGCGCGAATGAGTCGCTCAAGCGCATCGATCCCTGCACCGCCGCAAACATCAGCTCGAACTGGAACATCGGCGCAACCACGACCGCCACTCCCGGCAGCGGCGCCGGCGCCGGCTGCGCCAAAGGCGTCGTCATCAACGAATTCAGCGACGCCGCCGGCACGGGCAACTTCATCTACGAGTTCGTCGAGCTCCACAACGACAAATAAACCAAGTCTAAGTCTCAGTCCAAGTCTCAAAACCCTAACATCGAGCCCCTTCTCCCCATCGCCTTTTGATGGGGAGAAGGTGGCCGAAGGCCGGATGAGGGGCCTGATCAAGAAAAACCAAATGTTGAATGTTCAGTGTTGAATGTTCCATGTCGAATGAGAAACACGAGAGCGCCCACCCATTCAACATCCAACACTCAACACCCAACATTCAACATTCGCCTTTGACTCTGAACCACGGGTCAGGAAGCAGCCGGCATCCTTCGCGGTTGAATGCCCCCGAATGCCACCAGTCCTCCTAACCTGCGAACGCCTCACGAAGTCCTACACCTCCCGCCCGCTCTTCAACGACCTCTCCTTCTCGCTCTTCGAAGGTGACCACGTCGGCCTTGTCGGCCCGAACGGCTCCGGCAAATCGACGCTGATGAAAATCGTTGCCGGCGTCGAGGAAGCCGACTCCGGCAACCGCGCCGTGCGCAAAGGCGTCCGCATCGGCTACGTCCCGCAGGATCCCGTTTTCGCGCATGGCAAGACGATCGAAGAGGTCATCCTCGAAGGTCTCGAGAACGATCACATCCTCGACGACTACGGCAAACAAACGCGCGTTGCCATCGCCCTCGGCAAGTCCGGTTTCATGGACCGCACGCAGGACACCGCCACGCTCAGCGGCGGCTGGCGCAAACGTCTGGCCATCGCCCGCGAGCTTGCGCGCGAGCCCGATGTGATGCTGCTCGACGAGCCGACGAATCATCTCGATGTCGATGCCATCCTCTGGCTCGAAGGTCTGCTCAAGTCCGAACCGAAAGCCTTCGTCGTCGTCAGCCACGACCGCTACTTCCTCGAAAACACCGCGCGCCGGATGCTGGAGCTCAATCGGCAATACGCCGATGGACTGCTCCAGGTCAACGGCCACTACTCCGATTTTCTGGAGCGCCGCGACGAGCTTCTGCGCAACGAAGCCGCGTATCAGGAAACGCTCGCCAACCTCGTGCGGCGCGAAGTGGAATGGCTCCGCCGCGGCCCGAAAGCAAGAACGACGAAATCGAAATCACGCATTCAAAACGCCGAGGGGTTGATCGGGGAGCTGGCGGATTCGAGATCGCGCAGCAACACCAGCACCGCCAAGATCGACTTCACCGCCTCGGAACGCAGAACGAAACGCCTCTGGCTCGTGAAAGGCCTGCGCAAGTCGATGGGCGACAAACTCCTCGTCGCCGATCTCGACATCCTTCTCACCCCCGGCTCCCGCCTCGGCATCCTCGGCCCCAACGGCTCCGGCAAAACAACGCTCCTGCGAACGATCACCGGCGAACTGGAGCCGGACGCCGGCACCATCGAGAAAGCCGAAAAACTCCGCATCGTCTACTTCGAACAAAACCGCGAAAGCCTCGATCCAACGCTGACGCTCAAGCGCGCGCTCGCTCCCGAAGGCGACCAAGTCGTCTACCGCGACCGCACCCTCCACGTCGCCTCGTGGGCCAAGCGTTTCCTCTTCCAACCCGACCAACTCGAAACGTCCGTCTCCAAACTCTCCGGCGGCGAAAAAGCCAGAATCGTCCTGGCCAGACTGATGCTCCAACCCGCCGACCTCCTGGTCCTCGACGAGCCGACGAACGATCTCGACATCTCAACGCTCGAAGTCCTCGAAGACTCTTTGTTGGATTTCCCCGGCGCGCTAGTCCTGGTCACCCACGACCGCTACCTCATCGACCGCGTCTCCACGCAAATCCTCGCTCTGGACGGCCGCGGCGGAGCCGAGTACTTCGCCGATTACACCCAATGGCAAGACAACCGCCCCCGCGCAACCACGCCCACCCGCGACGGCCGCCCCTCGAAGCCAAAAGCAAAAAAACTAACCTACGCCGAACAACGCGAATGGGACACGATGGAGACAAATGTCCACGCCGCCGAGGAACGCCTCGACGCCGCGCGAGTGGCCGTCGAAGACCCAGCGATCGCCACCGACGCCACAATCCTCCAACAACGCCTATCATCTTTGGACGCCGCGCAAGACGCAGTCGACCGGCTATACGCAAGGTGGGCAGAGTTGGAAGGGAAACGCGGCGGGGAGTGAGAATATAGAGCAGCAAGGAGACGAGCCATGCGCCAAGTCGTGATCTACCCCGGTGAAGATGGACAGTGGGTGGCAGAGTGTCCAAG
>DATAMS010000255.1:0-3192 GCA_036260495.1 Thermoanaerobaculia bacterium | reverse complement strand
TGGATCGCCAAGAACGCCATGCTGATCAACGAAGCGATCGGCTCGTACACGTTCGTCGGCACGCTGCTCACCTCACTCGAAAACGATCTCGTCCCCGACGCGGTCGCCGATCGCTGCGGCACCTGCACGCGTTGCATCGATGCCTGTCCCACAAACGCGATCCTCCCCAATCGCACCGTCGCATCGGAGCACTGCATCAGCTACGCGACGATCGAGCACCGCGGCGATCTCCCCGATCTCCCACTCGCCGGCAACGCCTTCGGATGCGAGATCTGCCAGGAAGTCTGCCCCTGGAATCACGAGCCCGCCGCCACGCATCCCGCATTCGAGCCGCGAGCCGAATATCGCGCGACGCCGGTCACCGACCTGCTTCGCTACGAGCAAGCCGATTTCTCGACGCTGTTTCGCAAGAGCGCCGTCAAACGCGCCAAACTGGCAGGCATGCAAAGGAACGTGGCCGCGTTGACAGAGCAGGAAAGCCGAGGGATGCTGAAGCCATGACGAAGGATGACAAGCCGCCCACGCAAACCGGTGGCCCTCGTTTCAAGGACACAGACGACGACTTCTTCGTCCATGTTCCTGATCCTGCACTTGGGCGGCTCGGCGACTGGACGCCTCCGTCGCTCCATCTCGATTGGGATCCTGTGGAGGATCTCGTCGCTGAGAGAGATCGCCATCGTTGATCGAGGATAGTTATGACCAAAGACATCACTGTGCAGGAATTGCAAGAGCACTTCGCAGATCACATGGAGGAAGTGCGGCGCGGCGTAACGTTGCGTCTGATGGACGGCGGGAACCCTGTTGCCAGGATTTTGCCGGACGAAACCAAACCGCGCGAGACGAAGCCAGGCGAGACTCCCGAGGACATGATCTATCGCCGGGCAGTTGGCTCCTTCGCTGATCTCGTCCTGCCGCCTCCGATTGAGTCAGATGTCGACATCGTCGACTTCCTTCGTGAAGACCGAGACACTCGGTGAAGCTGTACGTCGACGCCTCCGTCATTTTGCGGATCGTGATCAACGCGCGCAAGGCACTTCGTGACTGGAAAGACTGGAACTTCCCGACCTCCAGCGCACTGCTACAGGTTGAATGCCTTCGCACACTCGATCGCTATCAAAAACGTCTGGAGAGCTGCGCGCAGCGGAGATCCCGCGCAGTTACGCAACGCTTCACGAAACGATGAGCAGAATCGAGTTTCTAAAGCTTGACGAGAAGATCCTCGAAAATGCCTGCGGTCCATTCGGCCTTCCCCTGAAGACTCTGGATGCCATTCATCTCGTCACCGCGATCGCGTGGCGCGACCGGATCGGTGAAGAAGTAACCTTCGTGACCCACGACAAACAGCTCGCTGCCGCGGCAGAGGCGTATCACTTCCCCGTCCTCGGCGTCTAAGGCAGCTCGAACGTCCGGCCGATGATTGACGGATCGATGGAGCGGTCGAGGTACTCCCACACCGCCAGCGCGTCGGGGTGATCGGCGATGGCGGGGGCGGCGGCGCGGGTGGCGGGATCGCTGATCGTCAGGCGCGCGCGGCGGTACCAATGCATCGCCTCGTCGGGATTGAGGCGGAGCTCTTCGCGTACGCATTGGATCAAAACGTATTGCTCCGTCGGAACGCCCGCGGTCTCGAGCGACTTGTACGCCGGCGCGAGTTGGCGGGCGCGGGCGCGGATCACTTTCAGTTTGAGGCCGAGTGAGATCGTGTCGAGGGAGGCGCGTCCGTCCTGGCAGAGCTGGCCGATGGCGAGGCGCAACAGCTCGGGCTTCTCGTCGATGAAGAGGCCGTTACGGAATGTCGACGGATCGACGGACTTCATCGCCGACCACGCCACCTTCGCGCTTACGGAAACGCTCAGATTCCCGCCAGGCACTTCAAAGGAGAGCACTCCCACGCCGCCGGCGTCGAGCCGTCGCATGGTCTCGATTCGCGCGCCGCGGGCCGACAGATTCTCGATCAGCACCGGCTCCGATTTCCACGTCCCCTCGATTGGCGCCATCACGTCGAATCGGTCGGTCGAGCGCATCTCCTCGATGCGCGTGGTCCGCTTCGAGGTCCGCAAATGCGCGAGCACGCCGTCGATCAGCGCGGCGTCGGCGTACGTTCGCACGCCCGAGACGAAATGGCCCTTCACTGATGCATCGGGTTTCGTCCAGACCACCACCGCCTCAATGTTCAGCGTTTGGGGCCGCCCTTCGACCAGCAACTGCAACACGGATTTCTGGCCCATCTCCACCGGCTGCGTGTGGCGGAAGCGCGCACCTTTTACGGAGATGTCCGTGACGGAAACGGCGCCTCCGTTGAATTGCGCGGCGAGCGGCGGATCGAGCAGAAAACGCTCGGCGGTTCGCAGATTTCGAGTCGCGGCTTCGTACATGGTCGGGGTTGAACGAGCGGTGACGGTATAGCACGGCAAGAGGCTCCCTTGTGAGCCTCATCACGTCATAATGCGCCCGCGATGCGCCGCTACGACATCATCACCTTCGATTGCTACGGCACGCTGATCGACTGGGAATCGGGGATCGCCAATGCCTTCCTCGAAACCGCCGCGGTGCAAGGCGTCAAGCTTCGCCGCGAAGACATTCTGCGCGAGTATGCGAACACCGAGCGGCATGTTCAATCGGAGGGCTACCGCAGTTATCGCGACGTGCTCCGCGACACCGCCTCGCGCGTTGCCTCCGCCCTCGGATGGCCGCTGACCATCGACGACGCCGGTTTTCTCGCGGATAGCCTGCCGTCGTGGAAACCGTTCCCCGACACGAACCCGGCGCTCGAGCGTTTGGTCGCAGCAGGATGCCGGCTCGGAATCCTCTCGAACATCGACGACGACTTGATCGCAGCGACGCGCAAACACTTCACCGTCGATTTCGATCTCGTCATCACCGCGCAGCAGTTGCGCTCCTACAAACCGGGCCACGCGCACTTTCTGGCTGCGAAGAAGCGGATCGGCGGCGCGCGCTGGCTGCACGCCGCCGAGAGCAACTTTCACGACATCGTGCCGGCCAACGCCTTGGGGATCGACACCGCGTGGATCAATCGCCTGCAACAACAGCCGCTCGCCGGCGGCATACCAACGCTCGCCCTCAATAACTTGACTGAGCTCGCGGACGCGGTGACCCGATCGTCAGAAGCGAACGCTCAACCCGAGTGAGGCTTCGAAGGAGGGAGCAAAAATCCCCGTATCGAAGTTCTCG
>DATAMS010000250.1:0-6275 GCA_036260495.1 Thermoanaerobaculia bacterium | reverse complement strand
GCCGGCCAGGTCGAGTCGAACGATGATGTCGTCGAGCGATGCGGCGTTCATCGTCATGACATCGCCTCGGCCTTCACGCAACGGTTCAGGAAGGTGGACGGTGATCATGACGCCAGCACGCCTTCGAGCTCCTCGCGCCATTCCGGTTTCGGCACACCGTCCTCGGTGAGATTCGAGATCTCGTAGAAGCGGGAGAGCATCTTGTCGAACTCGGCGCGGTCGATTTTTTCGCCTTTGTAGGGGCCGACGCCGATTGCTTCTTCAAACCAGCGCTTGGGGAGCGTGTCGTCCGCGCGCGTGACGCCGATTCGTTCGTTGATCAGGCGCTCGACGCCCATCACATTGAGACCGATGCTGTCGATCTGTTCGGCGGTCAGTGCGATGCCGGTGACGTTTTCGACCTGGTCGACGAACTCGGGATAGCCGGGCAGCGACGGCGAGTTGAAGAGCTTCGTGGTGAAGCGGCACATGCCGACGGAGTCGCCGACGGCGTAGATATTCTCGCAGCGGCGGACGGCGATCTCTTTGCCTTCGTAGCTGTTCGGTTCCGCGGAAACCGGTCCGCCGTACAACTCCGCTTTGAAATCGGGCGAGTCGTTGATCTTGGCGTTGATCTCGAGCGTGACACGGTTGCGCAGGTGGTCCATGCCGCGCGTGGCGACGGCAAGCCCGAGGGCGAAGGCTTTGAGAATGCGGGCATCGTGGGGATCGCTCTGCGTCAGGCCTTTCACCGCCATCAAATACTCGAGCGCCTCGGCGGGATACTTGCCGTTGGCGACGGCCTGCGACGAATCGGCAATCGCGTCGCCGATGCCTTCGCGTTTCGCGATCATGAAAAGAAGCTGCTCGATGACGTCGTAGTTGCCCCACATCAGATCGAGTTTTGTCTGCTCGATCGTGATGATGCCGCGCTGGTAGAGCTCCATCGCCCACGCGATCGCGGATCCGGCGGACGCGGTGTCGAGCCCGAGGTCGTTGCAGATGTTGTTGAGGCGAAGGACCTGCGTGACTTCGGTGATCCCGATGTTCGGACCGAACTTGCCGAGGGTGACGTACTCGGGGCCGTCGCCTTTGATGTATTTGTCGTGGGGAGTGGGGGGTGGGGTGTGGGGCGTGGGAGCAAAACCACCAGCAGCTTCTTTCTCCGACTCCCCACTCCCCACTCCCCACTCCCAACCCCCCGACATGTCATTCAGCGGCCGGCAATTCACGGGACAGGCGAAGCAGCCTTCCATGCCCGGGCGATACGGATCGATGTTCTCGGCGTCGAGCTTGTCGGTCCAGGTGGTCTCCTGATTGTTCTTCGTTCCCATCGCGCCGAGCATGCGCGACGGTTTGTAGAGGAACGGCGTGCCGCGAACTTTCAGCGCGTTCTTGACGACCGAGGTGGAGAGGAGCTTCAGCGCGACGTCGCGGTTGCGAAGTTTGTGCGGACGGGCGGTGGTGAGGTCCGCGGCGCGGCCCTGGATCAGGACCGCTTTGAGATGAAGGCCGCCCATCTTTGCGCCCGGCCCGCCGCGCGCGTAAATCGCTTTTGGTCCGGCCATGATGCCGGAACAGAGGACGAGGTTCTCGCCGGCGGTAGTGATCGCGGCGAGGCCGTAGTCCTTCCCCTCCACTCCTTTGAAGTCGTTAGCGATCCGCGCGCGAAGATCGAGATTGTCGAGTCCAACCCACGGTGCGGCATCGACAAACTTCGGCTCGTTGCCTTCGAAGTGCAGCAGCGTCCACTTCGCAGCCTTGCCATAAAGAACAAGGTGATCGATGCCGTTGAGCTTCATGAACGACGGGAAGTAGTCGCCGGCGTTCGAGTCCATCAACACGCGCGACTCGGGCGACCACGACGTGACATTGCCGCGCGATGCCGAGGGAACCATCGAGGTCAGAATGCCGGTGCCGAAGATGAGCGGAACGTGCGGATGAATCGGCTCGAGCGTCTCGTCGAGCAGGTTGTGGAGCAGAAACATGTTCACGCCGCGCCCGCCGAGGAGGGTTTCGACGACGCGGAGGGGGATGTAGGCGTGCCGCACTTTCTGATGCTCGAGGTCGACGAAGATCGTCTGCCCCTGCGTCGGAAATTGCTGCTCGGTAGCGAGCCGCCCGAGGAGCGCGTCGATGCGCGCGTGGATGGACATGAGGTCGGAGTTTAGAACAGGTGGCGGGAGGGGGCTGTTCCGATCCGAATGGGGAGGAAGAATTGACAATGGACAATGGACAATTGACAACGAACACCGGTTCACGCAGAGACGCGGAGGCGCGCAGAAAACCGACTGCGTGCTCTCCGCGTCTCCGCGTGAGAATGCTTTTGGTGTGCACGAGGAGCCGGCCTGAAGTCGTTGTCAATTGTCCATTGTCAATTTCCCCGTCAATTGTCAATTCAGTGAGAAACACCAGGAATCATCCGTCTAAGGAAGCAGTATCGTGATCGCTCATGCCCGCGATCGAGGGGTTGATCCCCTGGCCTTGCGCGGGTAGCCTTCGCGCGGGGAGTCAATGCAGAGAGTGGAGAAGTCGGAGCGCAGCAGGCGGCAAGTGCTCGACGCCGCCCTGCAGTTGTTCTCGCATCAGGGATTTCGAGCGACGACCGTACGCGAAATCTCCGAATCCGCGGGCGTCTCGACCGGCAACGTCTATCATCACTTCCCCGACAAGGAATCGATCTTCCGCTCGCTCCTCGACGAGTTCTGGCGGATCACCGAGACGAAGCGCTACCCGTACACGCGCGCGCTGTCGATCGGACAGTTCCCCGACAACATCGAACAGCTCGGCCTGGCCGCACGCGAGTCGATCCGCGAGTTCAAGCCCTACTTCGCACTGATCTTCGTCGACGTGATCGAGTTCGAAGGAACGCACATCCGCAAGTTCTACGGCGGACTCGGTCAGCGCTTTGGTGCCTTCGTAGGCGAAGAAGCCCTCGGCACCATGAAGCACCGCCTCCGTCCCTCGGTCTCGCCGATCTCGGCCCTGCTGATCGCCTCGCGCGTCTTCTTCAACTACTTCACGATCGAGATCCTCTTCAATGTCCCGGAACCGTTCGGAAAGCCTGCCTCGCAGATCATCAAAGAGCTTTCGGACATCGTGAGAAACGGGATATTGATGTAGTGGGGTTGCTGGGTTGCGTGGTTGCTGAGTTGCTCGGGGGGAAACTTGCCTGGGGTTGGCGAAAGAACAATGGCCCAAATCGACCCGACAAGCACCACTCAGCAACTCAGCAACCGAGTAACCCAGCAACCCGCCCCCCAAAACCGGTAACCTTGCGGCTTCACGCAAGGAGGCTCCTTGAAACGTTTCGCACTCCTGATTCTGATCGCCACCAGCGCCCTGGCCCAGCAGCAGAATGACGCCGATTACACGCGCCAGATCCAGCAATTCACGACCGGACCGCAGTTCACGACCGAGATGGTCGATCACCTGCCGGCGTCCGCGCACGTACCGACGCCGCTGAAATTCTTCGGCTACGTCGCCGGCGCCGACGGACATCTCACCTATTCGCAGGATGTGAATCGCTACATGCGCGCGCTTGAAGCAGCCTCGCCGCGCGTGAAGGTTTTCCCGATCGGCAAGAGCGAGGAAGGACGCGAGATGATCGCCGTCGCCGTCGCATCCGAGGAAGCGATCGCCCATCTCGACCATTACCGCGACATCACGAAACGCCTGGCCGATCCTCGCAAACTGACCGACGACGACGCATCGAAGCTCATCGCCTCGGGCAAGCCGGTTTACTACATCACCGGCTCGATTCACTCACCCGAAACGGGCAGCCCGGAGATGCTGATGGAGCTGGCGTACCGGCTGGCCGTCGAGGACTCGCCGCTCATTCGCAAGATCCGCGACAACGTCATCGTCGTCATCACGCCGGTCGTCGAAGTGGACGGACGCGATCGTCAGGTCGATCTGGCCCGTTGGCGCGACGCGAATCCGAATCGTCCCGTTCCGCCGCTGGTCTACTGGGGTCACTACGTCGCCCACGACAACAATCGCGACAACCTCGGACTTGCCCTCGCGCTCAGCCGCAACGTGCTGCATACGTTCTTTGAGTTCCATCCGCAGGTGCTCCACGATTTGCACGAGTCCGTGCCGTTCATGTACATCTCCACCGGCACCGGTCCGTACAACCCGTCGCTCGATCCACTCGTCATCGATGAGTGGCAGCGGATGGCCTGGCACGAAGTGCAGGAGCTGACGAAGCGCGGGCTGCCGGGCGTCTGGACCTACGGCTTCTACGACGGCTGGGCGCCGAATTACATGATGTGGGCTGGTCAGGGACACAACGCCATCGGCCGCTTCTACGAGACGTTCGGCAACCGTTTTCCGATGACGGCCGACCGCGTCGTTCGCGGACAAAGCGATCGCGCCTGGTTCCGTCCCAACCCGCCGCTCGGCACCGTGAAGTGGTCGCTCCGCAACAACATCAATTACCAGCAGAGCGGCCTGCTGCTCGCGCTCTCGGATTTCGCCGACCGCAAGCAGCACTTCCTCGATCAGTTCTATCTCCTCGGCAAACGCTCCATCGCCAAGGCGGCAAACGAAGGACCGGCCGCGTGGGTCTTCGACGGCGCGCAGAAGCGGCAGGGACAACTCACCGATCTCATGAACCTTCTGCGCACGCACGGCATCGAGGTGCAGCAATCGGATGCGCCGTTCAGCATCGCGACCAATTGGCCGCCGGAACGTAAGTCAGACGAACGTAGGTCGGACTCTCCAGTCCGACAATCTTCTGAAGCGACGACGGAAAAGAGTCGGACTGGAGAGTCCGACCTACGTCAGTCCGACCTACGTCAGTCCGACCCACGTTCATCCAAGCCCGCCGATCCCAATGCGCCGGTCAACTTCGCCAAAGGCAGCTTCATCATCCGGATGGATCAACCATACGCGCGGCTCGCCGATGCCATGCTCGACGTTCAGTACGTCCGCAGCGACGAAAAGGTGTACGACGACACTGGCTGGACGCTCGGCTATCTCAAGAACGTCGACTTCAAGCGAGTCGCGAATCCCGACGTGCTCAAAGTTGCCGCTCACGAGTGGACGGGAGGCACTCCGGCATCCTCGTCGCCACTGATTCTCGAGAACGTCGCCGACACCAGCCTGCCGCGCGCCGTTTGGTCCACGCCGCAGGCGCACTGGTCCGAGGCCGATGAAGCATTTACGGTTGGCGCGAAGAAGTACGCGGCAGGAACGATCGTCTCCGCGTCATCAACACCAACCACGAAGACTCACGAGATTCACCTGCCGCGCATTGCCATCCTCCACACCTGGCTTCGCACGCAGGACGAGGGCTGGTTCCGGCTCGGGCTCGAATCACTCGGCATCCCGTTCACCTATCTATCCACGCAGGACGTCGCGAGGATGCCGAACCTTCGTGGTCGCTTCGACGTGATCCTCTTCGCGCCGACCGGCGGAGGCAATTCATCGACCGAGATCGTGAATGGTCTTCCTCCCGGCCCACCGCTTCCCTGGCACAAAACAGCGATCACTCCAAACCTCGGCGGCATCGACGAGACCGACGACATGCGCCCCGGCCTCGGCCTTTCCGGCGTCGATCATCTGACGCGCTTCGTCGATGATGGCGGCCTGCTGATCACGGCGCGCGACACGTCGGTCTGGGCGGTGCAGTACGGCCTGGCGCGATGGGTGCGCGTGATCGAGCCGCAGAAGTTGCGCGCGCCCGGCACGATCCTGCTCGCCAGCATCACCGACAAAAAGAGCCCTATCGCCGCTGGTTACGACGACACGATGCCGGTCTATTACGCTGGCGCGCCCATCTTCCAGGTCGGATTCGGCGCGCCACCGCCGGAGTCACGTCCGAGCGGTCGCGGAAGCAAGAACGATCCCGACGTGCCGCAAGGCCGCACGTTCACGCCGATGCCGGAACGTCCGAAGCCCGCGCCCGGCGAGGAAGGTTTCCAGACGCCCGAAGATGCGCCTTGGAACTCCGACTACTCACTGATCCGCGCCGAAGATCGTCCGCGCGTCATCGTCTCCTTCGCCAAACAGGCCGACCAGCTCCTCCTCTCCGGCATGCTCGAAGGCGGCGACGAGATCGCCGGCAAACCGCTCGTCATCGACTCGCCCCGCGGCAAAGGCCACATTCTCCTCTTCGCCAACAACCCGATGTGGCGCCAGAACACACAAGGCAGCTACGCGCTGGTAACGAATGCGATCATGAATTGGGATCGGTTGAGGTGAGGGGTGTGGGGAGTTGGGGGTGGGGTGTGGGAGAGGGAGATTCGGAGTCGGCCGCGCGATAGTTTTCCAACTCTTTCTCCCACTCCCCA
>DATAMS010000227.1:0-3624 GCA_036260495.1 Thermoanaerobaculia bacterium | reverse complement strand
CACACTTCCGACCGGCGAAGAAGTACGGCTCGCCGCGCGCGAGGTCGGGCGGCACGGCATGGTGTGGGGCTCTTCCGGCGCGGGCAAAAGCTACGGGCTCGTCATCATCACGAACGGCTGGTCCGCGGGCGGTACGCGTCGCTTGCAGATCATCGACCCGAAGGGCGAGACGCACCTGCTCAAGTCCCTCCACGTCGCGGGCCAGTACCTCGACCTTCCCGATGCCGAGCGCGAGGCGTTCGCCGCGCGCTTCCGGGTCTTCGATGTGACTTCCGACGCCATCACGCCCTTCAATCTGTTCGCCGTGCCGAAGGGCATGTCACCAGCGCTCCTCGCCGGTCTTCGCGCGGAGGCGACGCGGCACATGAGCGGGCATGACTACTCGGACATCATGGAGTACGGCGTGTTCCTCCTCTATGCCGCCGCCATCAACATGCAGTGCGGGATCACGGTGAAGTTCGTCCGCGCCTTCTTCCTCGATGCCGAGTTTCGCGCGCGCCTCATCCTGCCGAAGATCACCGACGCGCGGCTGCGCGACTCCATCGAGCATATCGAGACGACGCTGCCGACGCAGACGCGGACGGCCATCGTCCGGCAGTTCGACATCCTGCTCTCAAGCGCCCCGGCGCGCATCAGCTTCGGGCTCTCGCCCGCGATGGTGCACTCTCTCGCGCCCCCCGATGCTCGGGCAACCGACTTCCTCGGCAACTTCGGTCCGACGCCGCAGCGCTCCCCGGCGCTCGCGAAGGCCATGGCGATCAACCGCATGATCGATGTGCTGAACGACGCGAACGTGCGCGAAGAGATCACCGAGGAGATGGTGCTGGTCGAAGAGGTCGGCGTCATCGCGAAGCAGCGCGTGGTCGCGGATTTTCTGCTCGAAGGCTCGCGCACGCTACGCTGGAAGGGACTCTCCATCGTCTGCGTCGCGCAAGATCCGGCGAACGCGATTCCGCGCGAGACCTGCACGGCCCTTCGGCTGAACTCGAAGTGGCTGCTCGCGTTCGAGTGCGGCCAAGAGGAGGCAGGCTGGCTCTTCGATCATGTGACCCGCACACCGGGCAAGAGCGAATCCGAGCAACGCCAAACGTTCGCACGCGAGATGGCGAAGCTGCCGACGCAGCAGGCCATCCTCGTAAAGAAGGGACTGCCCGCTGTGCGCTTCCGCACTCGCGATCTCGATGACCCGACGAAGCGGTATCCACGCGACCTCCTGACCGACACGTTTGAGCAGAAGATCGCGCGCCGCTCGATGGTGCGCGTGAAGGATGCCGAAGCTCGCATCGCTGAGTGGGAGGCCGATCTCTTCGCGAGCTACGGCAACTTCTCTGCCGCGCCTGGGGCCGTAAAAACGCTGCAGAGCGGCGGCGCAGCGACGCGCGGGATTTCCGACCTCTTCGCACTGCTGGACCAAGCGCGGGGCAAATCTGGACCGGAGGGGGGCGACCGTGGATAAGACGCTACGCACGATCGGCCTCGCTCTCCTCTACATCCTCGCAAGCCCGGTGTACCTCGTCGTGTTCATACGCAAAGCCATGAAGTTCTCGCAGGGCGCGGCACTCATGCGGAAGGGCTACATCGACTGCCCGCATTGCGGCGAAACGAACGCGTTAGACCTCCTCGCCACCTGCCCGAAATGCCGCACCACGGAGTACGGCAACAGGCTGCGGTGTACGGCCTGCGGCGAGCAGTCACGCGGTTTTGACTGCGACTCCTGCGACGTGACGATCAAGGTGCTCTAACGATGGCGACAATGAAGAAGCATCGCATCCTCCCGCGCGACATCGAGGCGTATATTCTCGTCGGCCGCTTCCGTATGCTCACTCGCCAGCAGCTCAAGGGCTGGCTCTTTTCCGAAGTCTCCGAGACGATGGTCACCCGGTTCTTCGATCGCTCGACGGAGCGCGGCTACCTCGGTGTCGAGCGGCTGCACGGCAACGGCATCCAGGTCTGCTGGCTCACGAAAAAGGGCCGCGACTTCCTCGTGGATGGCGGCCACGCTCCCACGTCTGATCTCTTCCCGGCAAGCGGCGCGGTGCCGGCGAAGGACTTTGCGCACACCGTCGAAATCGTGAACGCGGCGCTCGCGATGCGCCTTCGCACGCCCGCACCGGACGAGCTACTGCCCGCGTGGGCGGTGCAGCGCTTGTTCGCCGGGAAGCTCACCGTCTGGCCGGATCTGCTCTGCTTGTGGAAGCCGAACGGTGATACCGGCTCCGCGCTCGCCATCGAGGTGGACCTGGGCGGCGAGCCGGTGAAGACGGTCCTCGTGCCGAAGACGCTAGAGCTGATCGGCTTCCTCACCGGCTGGACCGCGGGCGCGCCTGCCGCGATCCTGCTTCTCACAGCAACGCCACGCCGCCGCGACTCGCTACGGGAGGCGCTTGCACCTGCAATCGGCGACTTTCCGCTGGCCGTGGAAACGCTTGCCGCACTCGCGGGCGACGCGCCCTAAACCGTGAACTCCAACCGTGAACTCGACTTCATGGCCTGCCTCGTTTGGGGTTCGTCGACGCGGTGTAGTTGCCTTCCGCTTCGACGGAGGTAGGGAAAACCCTCGCTGCGGACTCTCCTACATCGGGAGGATGGCCGCAGCGATCACCGTGAGGTATGACAGCCGCGCTTGCTTGCATGCGAAGCAGAACTTATACATTGTATGGGAAGACCTGGGCATCGATCTTGTTCTGCGCTCAGGGTAGTAGTTGACCTCTGTAGCGGGCTCGGCTATGGTAGTAACGCTACCAGTCTGGTAACCTAGTGAAGAGAAATAGCTTGTTGGATTCAGGCGCCGACGGTAGTCTGCGCAATCTGCTCCGACTTTAACAAAACGTTTCGTGAGGTGTATGTCGATGAAGAAAATAGTAGTGGAGAAAGAACCACTCTATCCGCCTGTTGTTCCGTCGTGGGGAGCGATGCTACCCGCAGTGCCGCCTGCTGGGTACGGTGATATCGCCTTCGAACCTTATTCGCCCATCGACGATCAGGCGAATGCACTCGAAGGCGTGTCGCGCTTGGATAGTGACGCGCTGTCACTCCGTCGAAAAGTCTTTCCTTCTTCGTCCTGAGAAGTACAATCCCCTCAACGGTCCGAGTTTTCAAGGCCCGATTCCCCTTGCCGCGGTTGGTTAACGCGATGGGGGTCGGGCTTTTTCATGCACTGCCATTCTAAAGATGAGTGAGGCGCGAATGCTTCGATTCGGGGACGAGGGAGTGGCGTTTGGACATCTCGCGCTGCCACCGGAGACCTATATCGATGAAGTCCGAGATTTGAAGAGCGCGATCGCGAAGATCGCGCCCGTGTCGTCGACGATCTCGTACCTCACCGGCCAAGCTGACGTCCTGGTGCAGTTGCGACTGCAAGAGTTTCGGTCGGCTTTTCAACTCCGGTATGCGTCGGCGGCGACGGGCGCGAACTGGCTTTTCGCCGTTCCGTTCACCGAGGCGCCAACCAAAGAGCAGACGCCGCGCGAGAAGGCGTCCGGGGCAGCTGCTGATTCTGACGAACTCGCACTGCGGTACGTCGTTCATCTGCGTGTGAATCGCGATGTGTACCGACGTAGTGGTGCTGCGGCAGAGGAAGAGTTGGTCGCTGCGATTCACCAGAAATGCGTCGGTGGGATTACC
>DATAMS010000198.1:0-5133 GCA_036260495.1 Thermoanaerobaculia bacterium | reverse complement strand
CGAGTCTCTGTCCATACGGATCGTTCGCGAACGCCCGCCAAATCGCGGTCTGATCGTTCTGATCCCAGTCCCACCTCGTCGGAAGGTACCAGTTGCAAATCCCCGCTGCCTGCGCGATGACGAGCCGTCCGGTCACCGCGGTGCAGCGAATCGTCCATGGCAGAATCACGAGCGCGCATGCTGCTGCGAAGCCCGCTGCGTGCACGAGTGCGCGCGGCTGTCGTCGCCATGCGAGCAGCATGAGGACGGCGGAGCCAGCGTAGATCACGCCGAGCGGCCGGCAAAGAACAGAGAGTCCCATGATGATGCCGGCGATCAGCGAGAGCGCGAGCCGGTCAGACTTTCGCGCAGCGATCACGAGCATTGCCGCGCAAGCGACAAGAAACGTGAACAGTGTTTCCGTGAGGATCGTCGATGCCGCCTCGACGGCGGCAGGGTGAAGTACGTAGATCACCGCGGCTGCAATGCGCGCGCTCCTCATCGGAACGGCAGCGGTCAGCATCAGAATCGCGACCGCGACTGCGCTATCGAGCACGATTTGAATCGCTGCGACTCGGTACCGATGAACGAGGCCGCGTCCGTTGACAATCGCGAGGAACGCCGGATACGCCGGAGGACGCCGCACGGTCGGGATGAAGGGTGCCGCGGTGTCGAGGCTGACGCCGTTGCCTGCCGCGATGTTGGATCCAATCGCTTCGTATTCAGACGTATCAGTACTGATATGCGGTCCGGTCAGGATCAGAAAGACGAGGCGGACCGCAAGCGCGAGTGCGAAAACTGCGAGGGATAATCGAAGTTCGCGCGTCATCGGAAGATCGAAAAACCATTTCACCACAGAGACACAGAGGACACAGAGTTAAAGACTTTCTCTGTGACCTCTGTGTCTCTGTGGTGAAGCCTTTCCGACCTATTCGTAGCGCAGAGCATCAATCGGATCGAGTCTCGCTGCTTTGCGCGCTGGGTAGAAGCCGAAGAAGATGCCGACGAAAGCGGCCACGCCGAACGACAGCGCAACGGATGCGGTCGTGACCACGATCGGCCACTGCAGGAAGTGTTTGACGGCGAGCGAGGCGCCGACGCCGAGGGCGATGCCGAGAACGCCGCCGACGATGGCAAGGGTGACGGCCTCGAACAGAAACTGCAGCAGCACGTGACGGCCTTTGGCGCCAATGGCCATGCGGATCCCGATCTCGCGCGTGCGCTCGGTGACCGATACCAGCATGATGTTCATGATGCCGATGCCGCCGACGAGAAGGGAGATCGCGGCGATGACAAGGAGCAGCATGCGCAGAATGGCGGTTTGCGCGCCCTGAGCCTGCGCGATCTCTTCCTGCGAGCGCATCTGAAAATCGGCGTCACCGTTGGGTGAAATGCGGTGACGCTGGCGGAGCACCGAGTCGATCTGGTTCTGCGCTTCCTGGACCTGGCCGGCCGAGGCAGCGGAGAGTTGGATCATGTCGATCTTCGTTTTGCCGGAGAGCCGTTTCATGACGGTCGTGTACGGAGCGACGACGGTGTCGTCCTGATCCTGTCCCATCATGTTGCCGCCCTTCTTTTCGAGGACGCCTTCGACTTTGAAGGGGACATTCTTGATGCGCACGATCTGGCCAACGGCTTGGCCGTCGGGAAAGAGGTTGTCGGCGACGGTAGTGCCGAGGACGCACACCTTCGACGCGCTCTTCACATCCTGATCGGTGAAGAAGGTGCCCTGCGAGACGTTCCAGGAGCGGATGAGCGGGTAGTCGACGCTGACGCCTTGAATCGACGTTCCCCAGTTGAGCTCTCCCGCGACAATCTGGCCGGTGGCGCGGACGGTCGGCGAGACGTAAGCGACGGCGGGACATTCGGCCTTGATGGCGTCGGCGTCGTCGGCGGTGAGCGTGGAGTTGCCGGTGAACATGCGCGCGCCGCTCGAAGTCGAGGCACCTGGGAAGAGCATGATGTAGTTCGTGCCGAGGGAGTTGATGGTGTTCTCGACCGACTTGGTCGCGCCGTTGCCAATGGCCACAACGGCGATCACGCAGCCGACGCCGATGATGATGCCGAGCGCGGTGAGAAACGAGCGCATTTTGTTTCGGGAGATGGCGCGAAGACCGACCATCGTGATGTTGCTGATGCGCATGACGGAGCTTTTCATCGGGTTGCCTCCGCAACGGGTGCCGGTGCGACAGGAGGAGCGATTCCGCGAAGGTCGACGCGGCGCTGCGCGACCTTCTCATCGTGCTGAATCACGCCGTCGCGGACGGTGATGACGCGCTTGGCGTGTTGCGCGATGTCGGGCTCGTGCGTGATGAGCACGACCGTCTTGCCGCTGTCGTTGAGCGATTGAAAGATGCCCATGATCTCTTCGGACGTGCGCGAGTCGAGGTTGCCGGTCGGCTCGTCGGCGAGGAGCATGGCGGGATCGGTGACGAGTGCGCGGGCGATGGCGACGCGCTGCTGCTGACCGCCGGAGAGCTGCGACGGATGGTTGTGCTCGCGGCCTTTGAGACCGACGCGATCGAGCGCGTTCATCGCTGCCTTGTGCCGTTCTTCGCGCGACCACCCGAGGTCGCCGTAGATCAGCGGGAGCTCGACGTTTTCGGCCGCCGAGGTGCGCGCCAGCAAATTGAAGCTCTGAAACACGAATCCGATCTTGGCGTTGCGAATGACAGCGCGCTCGTCGCGATTGAGTGTGGAGACGTCGATTCCGTCGAGATGATAGGTGCCGGCGGTGGGGCGGTCGAGGCACCCGAGAATGTTCATGAGCGTCGATTTGCCGGAGCCGGACGGCCCCATGACGGCGAGGAACTCTCCCTCATCGACCTCGAGGTCGAGGCCCGCAAGTGCGCGAACCTCGACCTCGCCCATCGAATAGACCTTCGTTAGTCCGTGAATCTCAATGACCTTTTTCGGCACTACCGCCCACCTCTGCCGCCACCCGGGCGCGCGCCGCCGCCCATCGGTCCGGCGCTTCCGGGAGGCGCGTTCGTCTCGACCTTCGAAGTCGCCAGGCCGACGACGATCATGTCGCCAACCTTCAGATCGCCGGAGACGATCTGCGTGAAGTGACCGTCGGTGATTCCGGTGCGGATCTCGACCGGCTTGAGCTTGGCGTCGGCCTCCATGATGTAGACCGTCTGCGGACGTTTGCGCATCGGCGGTGCGCCGCCGAGTGCGCCTGCTGCGCCTTCGACACCGGAGGCGCGATTGCCCCAGCGCGCGGCGCGCTCTTCGGGACTCATCGTGCTCGTTGCGCCGCCGGTTTGCCCGCCTTCCATGCGCCGGCGCCTCCGTGCGGCGCGCTCTTCGGAGATCTGGCCGCCTGCTGTGCCGGTGGTTTGTGTTTGTGCGGATTGCGCCGTTGACGTCGCCGCCGTGTTCGTCGCGGACGTAGTCGCCGGCTTCGCGCCTGTTGCCGCCGATTCAGGCTTGAATCGCAGCGCGGAGTTCGGAATGCGCAGAACGTCCGGCACGCTGGCAACATCGATGGTGACGTTCGCGGTCATCTTCGGACGCAGCTTTTCGTCGGGATTCGGCACTTCGATGATCACCGGATAGGTGACGACGTTCTGGCTGACCGTGGCGTTGAGGCGGATCTGCGAGATCCGTCCGCGGAACTCCTGGTCAGGATACGAGTCGACCGTGAAGCGTGCCGTCTGCCCGACAGCGATGCGTCCGATGTCGGATTGATCGACATCGGCCTGCACCTGCATCTTGGTCATGTCTTGCGCGATCGAGAAGAGCGTCGGCGCCGAGAACGAGGCAGCAACGGTCTGGCCGATGTCGTACTCGCGGTCGACGACGATGCCATCGATGGGCGAGACAATCTTCGTGTATTTGAGATTGGTCAGCGACTGATTGAGAGACGCTGTCGATTGCTGGACCTGCGCATTGGCGCTCTCGTAGGCAGCGCGCGCCGCGTCGAGGTCGGCCTGCGGCGCCAGTCCCGCTTTCACCAGCCGCGCCTGGCGCTCAAAGCTGATCCTGGAGTTGGCGGCTTCGATCTTTGACTTGGTCACGTCGGCCTGCCGTTGCTCTACCGTTTGCTGAAACGGCGTCGGATCGAGCTCGGCGAGGAGCTGCCCTTTGGTCACGCGGCTGTTGAAATCGGCATGAAGTGCTGCGATCACGCCGGAGACCTGGCTGCCGATCTGTACGGTGGTGACGGCGGACAACGTGCCGGTCGCGGTGACCGTCATCGTGATCGTGCCGCGATCGACTTTCTCAGTTCGGTATTGTTCGTTTTTGTTGCCACTGCCTTTGCACGCTGCCAGAGCAGCAATCGTCAGAAATACGGCTAAACGTCTCACGCTAAAGACTCCCTCCGCGCTCCTCTACGACCCGTTGAGTCAGGCGTTGAATGAGCGCGCGCAGTGTAATGCAGCGACTCCGCCGGCTATTGCGCGGTTATGGGCCGCTACCGATTCGTGACGGAGCTGAAGAGTGAAGAGTGAAGAGTGAAGGGTGAAGAGTGAAGGGTTCTTTCACTCTTTCACTCTTCTAACTTTCACTCTTCACCCTTCACAAGCTATGCTCCGCCGCCATGGCGCTTTTCTCATCCAAAGAACCCACTCCTCAACCTCGGGGACTCGATTCCCAGCCCACCGGCGGCGGCAGCACATTCATCGGTCCCAACATCACCATCGATGGCACGATCAGCGGTTCCGAGACGGTGCTCATCGAAGGAACCGTTCGTGGGAAAATCAACCTCACCGGTGAGCTTCGCATCGGCACAAAAGGGCGCGTCGAAGCGACCGTTCACGCGAAGAACGTGACCATCGAAGGGAAGCTGACCGGCGACGTTTCGGCCGACGACAAAGTGGAGCTGGTTGCCAGCGCCACGGTCGACGGAAACATCAAAGCGCCGAAGATCGTGGTGGCCGAGGGAGCAAGGTTCCGCGGGTCGGTGGACATGGGATCGGCGAAGCCGGCGGTTACGAAGAGTGAAGTGTGAAGAGTGAAGTGTGAAGTATCCTCGAACACCGAATGTTGACTGTTCAATGTTGGGTGTTGAATGCTGAATGAAAGCATGGTCCTTCATTCAACACTCAACACCCAACAGTTAACATTCAGCATTCTCACCAGATAGATTGCGGCACAGCGCGCGCTGCACTTTTTTCACTCTTCACTCTTCAAACTTCACTCTTCTCA
>DATAMS010000147.1:0-3560 GCA_036260495.1 Thermoanaerobaculia bacterium | reverse complement strand
CGTCGAAGGCCTCGCCTACGACGAAGTCAGCAAACGCCTCAGCCTCCCCCTCGGCTCAATCGGCCCGATGTACCTGCGAGCACAGTCGAAAATGAGGCTGCAGATGGCGGCGTAAGGGGCGCGACCAACTACTGCGAAGCGTAGCGCCGCCGGCCCGGCGGCTGTACCGCCAGCGGCCCGCTGGCGACTTGCCGACTGCTCAACACGAATTCGAGAATCAGCCGCGCAATTTTCGCAGCGTCTTGTCTCCCGTAGCTTTCATGGCCTTCCCCAGAAGGCCCTCGTCGACAAGGTTTCTCATGGCAGTTGCAATGTACGCAACGCGCCATTGATCGCGTGTAAGTCCCCCCCTACTTCGCCGCGCTCTCGAACAGCTTCAAATTTTCCGCCTTCCATTTCATCGCCGCGAGGATGCGATTTCGTCCGCTCGGGTGATCGTAAAAGATCCACTCCTCGACAGGGCCCGGCGACATCTTGCGGTACTCGCCGAGGTGGATGGCGGCTTGGGCGAAACCATCGGGCTGACGGCTGGCGTTGAGGCCGTACATGTCCGCCTCGCGCTCCGTCGTGCGCGTGTGCGTGTTGAGAATCGGCGTCAGAACGAAGAAGAAGATCGACATGATCAGAACCACGAGAGGAAGCACGGCCGTATCGCCAATTCCGCGAATCCCCCATTTCTCTCCCCATTTCCCGAGCGACCATTCAAGCGCCCAGCGCAGGTATGCGAAGCCGGCAACGATCACGACCAGAAAGAAAATGATGTCCTTCGGTATGTGATTGAGAACGTAGTGTCCCATTTCGTGGCCCATCACAGCCTGGATCTCTTCCAACGATCCGCGGCGCAGCAGGTTGTCGTTCAGCGTGATGAGCATCGTCTTCCCGAAGCCGCTCACGTTGGCGCTCATGCGCGTGGTCTGTCGCGAGGCATCCATTTCGTAGACGTCGTTCACCGGGATGCTGTTCGCGCGGGCCATGCTGATGATCGGCACGGTGACCTTCGGGTTGTCGAGCCGCTTGAGGTTGTTGAAGAGCGGAACGATGAAGACCGGCGCGATCATCACGACAAAGATCAGGAAGAGCATCGTCACGATGGAGGCCCAGATGTGCCAGCTCTTTTCGAGCTTGCGCACGACGCCGAAGAGAATCACGGCGATGATGGCTCCCAGCACGGCGCCCACCGCCAGACCTTTGACCTGATCGCCCATCCAGGGACCGAACGTCTGCGTGGCAAGACCGTACTGGTGCTCGCGGAAGTAGCCTTCGTAGAGCGCAAGCGGAAATCCGAGGATGGAGGTGACGATCAGATATTGCAGCCAGTAGATGATCGTCTGCAGCGGTTTGAAGCGCGTCATCTTCTCCGCCCGATCGCGCATCCCCGAGGACCAGCGGAAGTTGAGAAGAATCAGCACGACGACGATTCCGTAAAGAAAATCCCAGAGGATGAGCCAGTAGCCGCCTTCGAAATAGGCGTCCGACCGCGCCTTCGCCGCCGGAGGAATCTCCGCCAGATACGCCTCGGTCGCTGCCTGCGGATCGAAGTTTGCCGATGGCTGCGCCGCCGGCGGAACGACAACGACCGACGGCATCGCGTTCGCCGCCGACGGATTGGCGGGTTCCTGCGCCATTGCGCTCGTGCAGAGAATGACCGTGCAAACCACAAGCATCGCAAGCCGGCGAATGATCATTATTGGCTCCTGAACCGGGAGTCGCCGGCTCGATGAGCGCAGCGCATGTGATGTTGTACTACGGTTCAGACCGGTTTTGGTTGACAGGGTAGAAGTCTCATGCTCGAAACGCGGCAACCGAGCAACTCAGCAACCCAGCAACCGAGCAACCCAGCAACCCAGCAACCGCCCCATGACAAAATGCAAACCATGTCGCAACCAATCACCTTCGGCACCGACGGCTGGCGTGCAGTCATCGCGGATGGCTACACGTTCGACAACGTGCGCCGCGTCAGTGATGCCATCGCCGTTGCCGCGCGCACGCTCGAGCCGCCGGACGGGATCGATCGCAATGCGCTCGTCATCGGATTCGACCGGCGCTTCCTCTCGCGCGAATTCGCCACGCTCGTCGCGGAGACGTTGCGCGATGGCGGTTTTCGCGTCGTGCTGTCCAACGCGCCAACTCCTTCGCAAACCATCTCCTTCACCGCCTGGCGCCGCAAGCTCCTCGGCGGCGTCGTGGTCACCGCCAGCCACAATCCGGCGAAGTACAACGGGCTGAAATTCAAAGCCTGGTACGGCGGCTCGGCGCTGCCGGAAATGTACGCTGCGATCGCCGGCGCGCTCGGCCAGTCGTCGAAACGCGAGGGCGGCTCGATCGAAGACTCCGATCTGCTCGATGACTACGTCGCGGCACTGCGCGCACAACTCGACGTGCAGAAGATGTCCTCGCTGCGCATCCTTCACGATCCGATTCATGGTGTCGCCTCCGGCCTCCCATCCCGCATTCTCGGCATCGAGGTACCGACGATGCGCGGCGAGATCAATCCATCCTTTGGCGGGGTCAACCCCGAACCGATTCCGGACAACCTGGCCGCGACGATGCGGGAGTCGGTTGTCGGGAGTCGGGGGTCGGAGCTTGGTCGGGTGTCGGGAGTCGGGAGTCGGGAGTCGGAGGATTTACCTTCTATCTCCGACCCCCGACCCCCGACCCCCGCGCCCTTCGACCTAGCCATCTGCAACGACGGCGATGCCGACCGACTCGGCATTCTCGACGAGCGTGGCGTCTTCGTCTCGCCGCAGAAGATCATCGCGTTGCTTGCTCTCTACCTCGTGCGCGAAAAGAAAATGACCGGCGAGATCGTGAAGACGTTTTCCACGTCGCGCCTCATCGAGACCGTCGCGCGCAAACTCGGCGTTCCGTTTCACGAGACCGCCATCGGCTTCAAATACGTCGCCGACCTGATGCTCACGCGCAACATCCTCATCGGCGGTGAAGAGAGCGGCGGCATCGGCTTCGGCCACTTCCTCCCCGAGCGCGACGGCATTCTCTCCGGGCTGCTGGTGGCCGAATGCATCGCCCACTTCGGCAAGCCGCTTTCGGAGATCATCGACGCGATGGATCAGGAGTTCGGCGCGCTGCATTACGACCGCCGCGATCTCAATCGTCCGATGGAAGTTTGCGCACGCCTGATTGAGCGCGTGCGTGCCGGGGAGCTCAATGGCGCGTTCAACAGCACATTTGCATCGCTGGAAGAAAAAGACGGCGTCAAACTGAACCTCGCCGACGGCTCATGGATCCTCTTCCGCAAATCAGGAACCGAGCCGATCATCCGCATCTACTGCGAAAGCCCGGACGCGGCGCAGGTAGCGGCCATGTTGGATGTGGCGATCGCGGAACTTGACAAAACCTAAACCACAGAGACACAGAGAACACAGAGGTTTTCTCTGTGACCTCTGTGTCTCTGTGGTGAATGGTTTTAAAGAACTAAATCGACGCCAGTACCGTCAACGCCGCCGCAGCAGCCACGATGTAGCTCGCAGGATCCGTTGCCGCAGTCACGATCGGATCATCATCGATCTCGCCTCGATGCGCGAGGAGCCACATCCTCCCGA